>JAPORI010000059.1 GCA_026710225.1 Betaproteobacteria bacterium | reverse complement strand
CGAAAGGCTCGTGCCGCAACTCGACCGATCCGAGGATCACCCAGTACAAGGCGATGAATACCGGAATCTGAATCAGGATCGGCAGGCAGCCGGACAGCGGATTGATCTTCTCGCGCCGGTACAGATCCATCATCGCTTTCTGGAACCCTTCCCGGTCGTCGCCGAAGCGATCCTTGAGTTGCTTGATCTTGGGCGAGAACTGCTTGAGTCGGGCCATCGAGCGGAACGAAGCTGACGACAGCGGATAGAAGACGAGCTTGACCAACAGGGTGAGCACGATGATCGCCACCCCCCAGTTGCCGAACAGATCGTGCAGCAGGGAAAGCAGGGCAAACAGCGGCTTGCAGATCACGGTCAGCCAGCCGTAATCGACGGCCAGGTGCAGGTCCTGACCCTCCGGAATCTGATCGAGCATGTCTTGTTCGAGGGCGCCGGCAAACAGCGGCTGGCTCAGGCTGCGCTGCTGCGCCGGCGGTACGGTGCCCAGACTGCGGATCAAACCTACCGCCACCTCCTCGGAACCGATGTTGCGCATGAAGTTCTGCCGGTCGCTGCCGCCGTCGAGCCAGGCGACCAGGAAGTAGCGCTGGACGATGCCGATCCAGCCGTCTGCCGGTTCCTCCGGCCAGTCTTCCAGATCATCGAAGTCGTACTTGGCGTACTTGTCGGTGCCGGTGTAGGTTACCGCTCCATAGAACGAGGGCAGCAGCGCCGAGTAACTGCCCGGAGCGCTGGTGTCGCGCAGCAACTGGAAATAGGCGTGGGCGGCAACCGGCTCCGACGAATTGTTGTCGATTTGCATCGACACCGTAATCAGGTAACCGGTTTCGGCAAGCGTGAAGACGCGCTCGATGCGCAGACTGTCATCCTGCCAGATCGAGGCCACCGTGCGCTCATCGCGCTTTTCGGTTTGCCAGCCGCGATCGCGGTGACTGGGCAGGCCGGTGCCGAGCATTCCGGTCTGGATGTTGTAGCGCCGGCTGCCGGAGGTGTAGAGCAGCGGCAGCGGATCTCCCCCGAAACTTGACGCGTGCGCAAGCAGATCCAGTTCGATCAGGTTGCCTTGCCCATCGAACTTTGCAATCAGCGAATCGTTGCTGATTTCAGCCGCTACCCGGACGGCGGCCGCCGCCGGAGCGGGCGTTTCGGAAGCCAGAGCCGGCAGGTCGCTGCTGTCGTCTTGGGCAAACTGGCGGGTTACCTCTGGCAGTTCGGCGTCGGACGGCTGCGGCACAGGTGCCGGCTCGCCCGGGGAAGTTCCCAACTGCTGCGGTTCTACCCGTTCGGCCTTGAATTCCTCCCAGCGCTGGAACATCACCATCACCAGAAACAGGAACGGAATGGTTGCCGCCCAGCGCAGCAGATTGCGGTTCATCGCCGGCTAGTGGCGATCCGGCCGAGCATCTGGCAGAATTCTTGTCCGATCGCCAGATCCCAGTCCGGCGCGTCGCCGCGCCCGGCGCGCAGCGATACGACTACATCGACGCCGCCGAGCCGGCTGGCAGCGCCGATGCGCAATTCCTCGCGCAGCAGCCGCTTGACCCGGTTGCGGTCCACCGCCCGGGGCAGGAAGCGCTTGGCGATGTTCATGCCCAGACGGGGGGCGTCCAGTTCGGTTGGCTGCCAGTGGATGGTCATCTTGCGGCCGGCAAGCCGCCGGCCGCGGCGCATGACCCGGGTGAAATCCCCGGATTTGGTCAAGGCTCTATGGCTGGCGGGCACGGCGCTCAGGCCGATAGCCGTTTTCTTCCCTTGCGCCTGCGGGCGTTGATGATCGCGCGGCCGTGCCGGTCGCTCATGCGGGCGCGAAATCCGTGCCGCCGCTTGCGGCGGATTCGGGAGGGTTGAAAAGTGCGCTTCATTACCGGCTGTTAGATGAAATGGGCAAAACCGCAGATTCTACCATTTGCCGGATATCCATATATGCAAAGGGTGGCTTTTTCGGATGTGTCCTATAATTTCTGGCAGCGGAGCAATCAATTGGCAGTCAGGAAACGTCTTACACTCGGAATAGTCCGTGAACAGGCAGCCTGTTTTGCCAAATTGGTCGGCCGGCGT
>JAPORI010000020.1 GCA_026710225.1 Betaproteobacteria bacterium | reverse complement strand
CCGTCCAGATCAGTCAAGTCGCAATGCTGGCGGGAGAAGCTCCTGTATGGAGTTCTGCCCCTTGTCGCACGCAGACTGGCATTATCCATTAGGTGCTGTTCCGGGATCAAGACCAGATGAACCCTGTCTATATAGTCCCCGGCAGCAGCTATTGCCAGCGCTGCCTGTTCGATGCAATCTTCCCGATCGGATCGGCACTTCCACAAGGAAAGGGCATTTTCCTTCGTGCGCAAGTCACCGGTCACTGCGTCAGAAGGAACCTCGCCCGGATTCAGACCCTTGTCGCTGCCCCATTTGGCAGGGGCAATCTTCCTGACATAAACCGTAGCCCAACCACCTTTTGGATGTAACTGTCCAGCCAGTAGACCGGATCGGAATGCTTGGCGAGGATGGCGCGCATTGGCTCATCGCCCCATTCTTCCGCGGCAGCTACCGCCGCATCCCTGATTGGCAGACTGTCCGAGGCAAGGCCGGCTCGGACAAGTTTCACCCGCCAGGCAGCAGTTCCGACCATCCCCTGCCGCGACAGGCAGCGCAATACCGATGATGCGAAACCGGGGCGTTGCGCATCAAGACAGATGCCGCCCAGAAAGTCCAGCACCTGGTTGGTGTGCCCCTTGTTCAGCGCCTCGGCGATGGTTGTTTCCGCAGCATGGAAGATGCAGTCTTCCAGGGTTTCTGCATCGAAATCCCTGTGCAAACTTGCTTCAAGTTCGGCAAACAATCCGGCATTGGCAGCAGCAAGCGCTGGCCGGGGCAGATCGGACACGGACTGCCGGCCTGCAACGGAGGCTTGCAAGTTGCCATTGATGCGCGTCTTGCCGTTTGGCTTTGTGTTGTATCTGGGGTTCATGCCGCCATGCCCGTCCCGATATGCGGCCAACTGCTGCTGTTGGCGGTCGGCGGCACCAGCCGCACTCATCAGCACAGAGGTCTTTTCCGACCTGCTGAATCGTTTTCCGGCTCTTTTGTGCTCTGCCAGCCTGCTGTCCATATCGCTGGTGTAGCCGATGTAGACTTTCTTTCGCCCCTGGAAAAGGGCATAGGTGTGACTGTCGCGCCTTTTGGTCATTTTTCTTCCTGCCGGCAGATAAATCAGGTGCTCAACTGAGCAACCAGTTGCATTGTATCATTCTCCCCTGCGTTTCCTCAGACTCGTATCGAGCTGCACCAGCCCGTGCCATCTGGCTATTGACAGGGATTATTTGCAGCACGGACACCCGCCGTCGCCCAATACACCAGAATCTTCCAGCCAGCTTCCCGGCCATCTGAAAGACGATCTGATCGGCACCATGTATCTGGTTAGCCGCGGTCGCGTCGAACAAGCCTGCCAGCAATTGGAACCGTTGATGCTCAGGCATTCGTCCCGAAACCTGCCATTGAAACTCTCGCAAAAGGCGTGCTTGCCTAACTTGCCCGGCTCCATGAATCGCATCTTCACACAGCGAAAATCGTTGGCGCGGTCCAGATCATCAAGGGCAGCTGCCCAATCATTGTCTTTCAGTTTGACGATGCCACGGTTGTTGTAGGCATAGGCGTCGGTGCGATCTTTGTCAATTGCCTGATTGAAATCGGCAATCGCTCCATCAAGGTCTTTGCTGCTGGCTTTGCGTTGGCCTTCCCTGAGATAATCGTGAGCATCCATGATGTTGGGGGGATGCAATTTTGGCAACTTGCAGCCGCCGAAACTGCCGAGTCGCATTGTAGTATATTGCCGGCGACGAATCAGGGCGCTTGGCGCACAAGCGGCAATCTTGCCCAATGGCGAGGCGACCGAAAATTGATGTGGGCGGTTGGTTGGATAGGCAAAAAAAAGACCGGCCCCACATGAAAGCGAAACCGGCCAGAAAGTGATACCATTCTATCACAGAGTTTGGCCGACAATTGGCGCCGCGGCGCGGGTGCAAATTGGGCCAAATCACCGAGAAACCGTCATTTTTTGGTTAGGATCAGTGGATGGCAAGGAGCTTGGCTTGGGGCAAGTCAGCAATGACTCCATTCAGGTCTTTTTTCCGCCGGCGGGCAATACGCGGCCGATATAAGCGTCCGGGTTGTTGGGATCAAGCGC
>JAPORI010000034.1 GCA_026710225.1 Betaproteobacteria bacterium | reverse complement strand
TTTGTCTCCGTCCTCATCCATGACATCAATCATGCGAGCATTCGTCGCTGCTCTGTCTACAATATGCGATAGCGTGAAACCTCTTTCACCAAGGGATAGGTTAACTCCGGCGCCGGCGGCAATCAAGGCGCGGGCGATTTGCGGATTGGGATTGTTGCCGGCGGCCAAGTGCAGCGGTGTCCAGCCAGTGTCAGAACGACTGTTGATGTCAGCGCCTGCTGCCAGCAGCATTGATATGACTGCCGGCTCCGGGCTGGAATTAGCCGCCCGATGCAGCGGCGTAATGCCTTCGTAAGTCCGCTTGCTAATATCGCGGCCAGCCCCGGCGGCAAGCAGCACTGAAATTACGGTCGGCTGCGGGTTGGCGGCGGCTCGATGCAGCGGCGTAAATTTATATTCGTCCAGACTGTGCAAGTCGGCACCGGCGGCCAGCAAGGCGGAAATTACCGCAGAATCCGGGCTGTATCTGGCCGCCCAGTGCAGCGGCGTCTGGCTAGGGTCCTTGCTGCTGTTGACGCTTTGGCCGCTCCCGATGCAGCCTTCAACATCCGCCACGGTCGCATTGGTAAAGAACTCCTCGTCAAAGCCGCAGGTGTCGGCCAAGGCACTGCCAGCAACCAGCGCCCAGCAGATACCCAGAAACCTAGCCAGCACAAGCATCCTTGACTGTGATCGCTTTTTCATAGGCTGCTGGCCTATCCAATCTAACCGGCATGATTTTTGGAAGAGGTGGGCGAGGGAAGCCATGATTGAATGTCCATTTTAGGCCATGCCGCATGGGCGTCTATTGCGGATTGCTCCTTGTTTGCCTACGCCCAAGATGTCGGCAACTGTATCCTGCTTACCGCCGACAAGAAACTGCGCAATGAGGCAGAAAAAATGTCAGTAAATGTGCACGGCACACTCTGGCTACTTGACAAACTGCTGGCAACATCATCGGTCAGTCCAGCGCGCTTGCAGCGAGTGCTGCTTGTCTTGAAAAGCGACTTGGAAGTATTCCTGCCCGCCGCAGCAATCGACGCCCTCCTGGACAAATGCCGGAAATCATGAAAAAGGCAGCCCCAGTTTCAGGTGAGATAATCCCGCAAAATCTTTCGGTTTGGCGCGTAAATTGCCGCGGCCGCTCCTAAGCATTATGATGCGTAAAAGCGAGAGTTAACTAACAACAGGAATGGGAGCGCAAGTTCACGCATCCGCCATTTATAGCACACTAGTGCAAACATGCTTTAGATATTGCCGCTGCTGCCCAATATCCCCTGCTGGAAAGCAAGAACGAAAAGAAATATGAGCCAAGCCCAGACAAAGATTGCTATCCATATAAAGACAAGCACCGTTTTATCTTGCCTGAGTTGGATTCCTTTCTTTACATCATCAGGGGTAGAGCGTAGAACAATGGCATTAAGCACAAACCAAGTGATGTAGAAGGGAATCAGAAATTGAAGTATTGTCCTGCGCAATACTTTGTAATCGTATTTTTTTGCCAAATAAAAAACAAGGGGGCAGGCTATAAAAACATTCGCCGCGATCGTCAAAATGCTGGCTTGCATTCCACCATGTTCTGGAAATAAATCAAAGCTGAAATTAACATCAGGGATTAATGCAGCATTTATCGCAGAAAGAATGGCTGTGTGGACCATGTAAAAAACTATCCACAAGGGGATGAGCACAAAAATGCGCCCAAGCCAGGATTGGGATATTTTGTATAAGTTCATTTGTTAAATGTTGGTAATGTATACTGAGCAAGGAAGCAAACCAGAAGGCAGAAAGATGGCATTGCAGGCCCCCGAGCATTATATTTTATCTGGTTTCTCCTGACCTTGATGCCGCCAGTTACTGGCGCTGCCGGTTCCGGCACCGGTGGCCGCTGCAATGCTGGCAAGGCGGCGGCGGGCTGCCTTGCCGACCAGTCGTATTTGCGCAGCACACTGCACTGGCTTTGCATCTGTCGGGCCGCTTTCGGCTTGTTTGAGGATGCTGACTATTTGCTCAGCAGTGAATTGGCGCTTTTTCATTGGGATTGAGAATCCAGAACTGGCAAGATTATGATTGCGAGGATACAGTTTTGGGGGATAGGGCTAATTCCCT
>JAPORI010000158.1 GCA_026710225.1 Betaproteobacteria bacterium | reverse complement strand
CTGCAATCGCCAGCAGATCCTCGATATGCTGTGCGTTGAGATCCGTCTCGCGCAACTTGGGCAACCGCTTGCAGGCGGCAGCAAGATGCTTCCTTATATCAGCCCGGCCGACTATCCCGGCCAGGGCGGCAACCAGATCATCTTGCCGCCTGGCGCATTCCTCAAAACCGGCAAAAGCCTTGCCGTACTCCAGCCGATCCCACAGATCGTATGAATTCATCAGCAGCGCCAGGGCACCCAGAGCGTCCTTGTGCTTTTCATCATCAGCGTTTTGCCGGGCGTTTTCCAGCAGCTCCGCTCCCCAGGCGTAGTCGTGGCTGTCGAACGCGGCAACCGCATCTTCCACCGCCTGATAGCCGAGCACATCCCACGGATTTGCCGAGGCCACCACATGCTCCTGGCCGGAAATGACAATCCCCACCCCGCCCTTGTCGCGCTTGCTGCCGCCGACATAGGAAAAACGCACACCCGGCCAGGACTGGGCTACCAGCGCCAGCGATGCGCTCATGCACTTGGTGCCGCCGGTGAAATCAGCTATGCACTCATGATCCTCTCCGCAACTGCGCCAGCGCCGCAACTGCTGCTCAAGCCCGGTGCGCATCTGCTGGACGCACTTGGTGAAATCCTGAGGATCGGATATGCTGACTACTTCAAATTCGGCATGATGCAGGTAATAGCCGCTGTCTTCGAGCAAATCCCGGACATCTTCCACATAAGTGACGGTTTGGGAGGAAGGCACGAACACAATCCGTTCCGGCTGCCAGCGCTGGGTCGATGCAGCCACCGGTTCTGGGGCACTACCAACGGTTACTATCAACAGACGGCGGGGATTTTTCGCCTTCTTGCTCGACTTGGCCTTGGGCTTCTTCAAAACTGCCGGCTTTTCTACAACTTTCTGCTGCACGCCCTTGCGCTTGGCCCGATGCGGAGCGCGGCGGCGGCGCTTTTTCGCTGGCTTGCGCGACTTGCCCTTTGCGGATAATGGTCCGGCTTCCTCAATCCTGCCTGTGGTGAGCTTTTCCGTCTGCTTTGGTGACTCGGCTTTCGCAGTATTCAAATCCTCTGGCTGCGGCGAAACTTCCGGCTGCACATCCTTACGCTTCACCAGACTCGGAACTGGGCGGCGTCTGCTATTACTGCTATTCATCTTCTTTTTTAGTCAAGACTGGCTGACCGCCCCCCAACATCTTGCCGAAGCCGGCAATGGCAGCAATCAAATCTCCCTGCTGGTGTTTGGCAATAGCACTATTGATGCTAGGGTCGTCGGCGTTTACAGATGCCAACTTGAGATCTGCCCGGGCACCTTCCCACCTGAGCGCAGCCCTGCCTATCAGCATGGATTTGTTACTGGGAAAAAACTCAAGCCCCTTGTTGAAGTCTGCAAGGGCACCAGCCCGATCCCCCCTTTGCAGCCTGAGCGCAGCGCGCTTGCTGTAGGCAACCGCGTTCTTGGGGGTAAGTTTAATCGCCTTGTCAATATATGAACGGGCAGCCACAAATTCTCTTTTCTGGATCCTAATGACAGCGCTCTTGATTAGGGCTTCTGCATGTTGGGCGGCACCAGGATTGAGTTTTATCACTTGGTTGTTGAGTTCTATCACTTGGTTGAAATCGGCAAGCGCACCATCCATATCCCCCTTTTGGCTTTTGGCAACGCCCCGCCCCATGTATGCATCAGCAATTCTTGTTGCGCCCGGGTCGCATTCGATTGCCTTGCCGAAATCGGCAATAGCACTATCCAAATCATCTGAGCGCGATCTGGCAATGGCGCGACTTATGCAGGCATCCGCCTCTTCAAATGCAACCGCCTTGCAAAACTCGTCCCTGGCTTCAGAGAACTGCTTTTTTTGACAGAAAATTGCCGCCCAACTAATGCAGGCGTCTGCATTTTCGCGCACCATTACTTTCGGCTTGCGGGATTTTACATCCAACTCTTTGGCGCCCGTTTCCAGAAGGCAGAGGGCGATTTCCCGCCTCAGTTTGCTCAGGCACTTGTCAAACGAAACACTTCCCTTGATGAAGGTACGTTGGCCATTTTGGGCGGGGACGTGTCTGATCCAGTGCTTGATTTGTTTTACTGCTTTCC
>JAPORI010000263.1 GCA_026710225.1 Betaproteobacteria bacterium | reverse complement strand
CTGATCAAGCGACACTGACTCTTCCAGCAACCCGGCCGCCTCCTCCGGCCGCCCCAGCCGGGTCAGCGCCAGGGCCAGATTGGCCAGGTTGACCGCGGTTTGGCCGTCATCGTCGGCCGCATGCAGCCGGCGGATGGCAAGGGCGCGCCGGTAGACGGCTTCGGCGGCGGTGAAGTCCTGCGCCTGCAAGTGCACAGCCGCGAGTTGATCGAGACTGGCCAACAGCAACACATCGTTGCCGCTGCGGTTGTATTCGATGATCGCCAGCGAACGCTCCAGCAGGGCGCGGGCCGAAGTCAGGTCGCGGCCGGCCGCCTTGACCCGGGCGTAGTCGCGCAAAGTCGGCACCAGCGCCAGATGCTGGCGTCCCAAGCCGCCCTCGACGATCGCGATCGCGCGCAGATGCAGACTTTCGGCGACTGCATGATCGGCATTCAGATACGAGCGCGCCACCCGGTTCACCGCCGCACCAGCGCGGGTATAGTGCTCGGCCAGCGCCGCATCGGTGCGCTCGCTGCGATAGCGGCCGGTATAACTAACCGTCGCGGCCGATTCCGGCACCGGCACTGCACCGCCAAGTTGCTGCGCCCGGGCGCGCAGATGAGCGGCGGCGGCATGGTTGCCGCTATCGACATGCAGCCGGGCCAGCTCTTCCAGACTGGCGGCGATCTGCCGGTCGTGCATGCCCAGATGCTGGGCGGCGATCAGCAGCTCGGTCTCGGCGTGATAGATGGCCCGCTCGATGCCCAGCTCGGCGACGGTTGCATCGGTATCCGGCTTCTGCCAGCCGCGATCGTCTTTCAGTTGCCAGTCGTATACCCCGCAGCCGGCCAGCAATCCGGCCGCGGCAAGCACCGCCGCAAACCGGCCGGGGAAACCACCGCCATGCCTCATCAAGAGCAACGATTCTATGGCCAGGCAGTTTCCCTTGCGGCGATTGCCGGCGCCAGCGGTTTTTGTGGTATAATTATTAATCAGAAAGGAGGTATATTTTGTCTTTGCCAAGCGTAAACGGCTCCGGCGCTCCGCCGGCAGCAGCCAACGGAACCGGCCCGGATGATGTAAAGGTCAACCAGCCGGCCGGATCGTTCAATCAGCAGCAGGTTGCCATCGTCGCCAGTCAGGGCGACGATGCCGGCATCAGCGCTCCCGATCCCAACCAGATCAAGGACTGGAAGCAAAACCGCAGCGAGCAAAAACCGACCGCCGCAACCAGCCAACTCAAGGATGCAGCCGAAAGCGCCCGCAGCCAGGGTCTGCTCGAACGCCTGCGCAGCGCGGTAAGGGCGGTGATCAACTTCTTCACCCGCAATCTCGGTTCGACTCCGCCGCCGCCGTCGCAAGCCAGTCTGCAAAGCCTGGTCAACCAGCAGCGTCTAGATGGCCTGGCCCAGGCACGAACCAAGATCGCAACCGCAACCAAAAATCTCGAAAACCCCAAGATCGGGACGCTTGCCGCGATCAACCAGGCGGCAAAAAATATTCGGTTGCCCGACGCGGCGGCAGTCAAAACCCTTACCTTGCCCAGCAATGTGCAAAACATCATTGGCGACTCCGGCGCAACCGCCGGCAAGCACCCCGAATTGACCGAACGATTCCAGGAGGCGGCCAACCTGCTCGACAAGGTGTATGAAACCAGGCTCAACATGAATGGTTTGCAGGCCAAGCCTTCCTTTGCCGAACTGTTCAAGGCGGCTGGCGAAGGCAACGGGCTGACCAAAATGAAGAACCTCAGCCAGCAGCAGGATCGTGCCTTGCGCACCTGGATAGTCAATGCGCTCAATCTGGTCGACAATTGCGCGCAGGTGATGGCCGATGCCGCCGCCGGCCGCAAGTCGGATCCAAATCTGGCTTTGGGCACCCTGCTGGCCAACGATATCAAGGAATCTGCCATCAAGCAGCCGGCCATCAAGCTCGGTGACGAACCCCCCGAGTTGACCGAGGGCAAATTCACCGAATTTCGTGATGAGTGGCAGTGACTGCAAATTCAGGTTCACCTACTGCCGCCGGCCTGACTTTTAGTTACTGGCAAAACGAAATCATTTACCCGCCGGTCTGATTTAGCGGCCGGGCCGGCGGGCAGCATCAAGCATTTC
>JAPORI010000062.1 GCA_026710225.1 Betaproteobacteria bacterium | reverse complement strand
GATGCAATTGCCGTCATCACCGGCAGCAGTTCACCGGCTGTCAAACAACCGGCTGTGGCAAAACCGGCACCAGATGCCGCTGCGGCACCGGCTGCGGCGACGCCAACTGCAAAACCTCAGGCAAATCAACCGACACCAGCACCGGCGGCAGCCGGAGGCCGGGTGCACGCGTCACCGGCGGTACGCAAGATCGCCCGCGAATTCGGTGCCGATTTGAGTGCGGTCACCGGCAGCGGCCGCAAGGGGCGGATTCTCAAGCAGGATGTTCAGGATTACATCAAGAAGCGCCTGCAAGGTGGCGGATCCAGCGGCCTGAACTTCGGCTACGAGCTTCCCGAACCGGCCGCTGCCAAGCCCGGCGCCTACGGACCGGAAGAACTGGAAAAACTTTCCCGCATCAAGCGCATCTCCGGCCCGGCCCTGCATCGCAACTGGCTCACCATCCCGCACGTCACCCAGTTTGACGAGGCCGATGTCACCGAACTGGAAGAGTTCCGCCAGCAGCAGCGCGCCGAAGCGAAAAAGCGCGGCTTTTCCCTGTCGCCGCTGGCGTTCATGGTCAAGGCCTGTTCAGCGGCGCTGCGCGCCCATCCGCGCCTGAACTGCTCGCTGGGTGCCGACGGGCGCAGCGTGATCATCAAGAACTACCGCCATATCGGCATTGCCGTCGATACCGACGGCGGCCTGGTGGTGCCGGTGATTCGCGACACCGACTGCAAGACGGTGATGCAGATCGCCGAGGAGATGGCGACCATCTCGCAGCAGGCCCGGGAGGGCAAGCTGTCCCCGGAGGCAATGCGCGGCGGCACCTTCACCATCTCGTCGCTGGGCGGGATCGGCGGCAGCCATTTCACCCCGATCATCAATCACCCGGAAGTCGCAATCCTCGGGGTTGGCCGCTCCCGGATCATGCCGGTGCACGACGGCAAGCAGTTCGTCCCCCGGCTGATGATGCCGCTGGCGCTTTCCTACGACCACCGGGTGGTTGACGGCGCCGAGGGTGCCCGCTTTATCGTCCACCTTTGCTCGCTGCTGGCCGACATCCGCAACGCGCTGCTTTAGCAAACCGACAAACGCCGCTGCCCGCGACTAGCAATGATCGGGCAGGATAATTCTTGCCAGAGAGTCAATTTGCGCGAAGATGCCGTTGCCGGCAAGTTTTTCGCGGATACGCTTGGAGGCAGCGATCTGGCCGGCCGGCAGTTGCATAGTTGCAACTGCGCTTTCAGCTTGCGCGGCCAGTTGCGCCAGTTGCCGGTGGGTT
The DNA here is from genome assembly GCA_026710225.1 of Betaproteobacteria bacterium. Taxonomy (GTDB): domain Bacteria; phylum Pseudomonadota; class Gammaproteobacteria; order Tethybacterales; family Tethybacteraceae; genus JAPORI01. The sequence continues at coordinate 835 of JAPORI010000062.1, read as the reverse complement.
TGATTGGCCGGTTGCCAGGCCGGCACCGGCACCGCCTGCCATGGGTTCTTGTGGAAATCGCGCCCGCTGGTGCGACAGGCCCGGAAAGCCGCTTCGAGAACCGGCGCATTGAGCACGGCAGTCAGGTAACGCGCCTCCTCCAAACTAGCGACGACAAGCCTGTACACCTTTGAGTCGATCAGCGCGCTGTCGGCATCCAGCCGGGCGGCGCGCATCACGTCGCCGGAGGCAGGATAAATCACCATGTGGTGGCCGGCTTGCTGATTGGTGCGCAACGGCAGTTGAACTGACAGTTTGCGGTTGTAATCGATCTGGGCAAGCAGGGTTTTGGGGGTGTTGCCGCCCTGACCGCGGTATTCGCGATAAAGATCATCGAGCTTGGCCCAGAACTCACTCTGGCGAGCCATTTCCGTCGACAGCAGGTTGCCGGTTGCATCGCAAGGAACGATCGCCTGCTGCAACTGGGAACTGGCAACCGCAAAAGGCAGCAACTGCCGGGAAGTCAGCAGCGGCGCCAGCCACTGCGCCGGAAGTTCACCGGTTTGCGGTTGCAATGCATTCCAGGGCGGCTTGTTCGATCTTGCCGTGAGCAATGCGGCGTATTCAGGCCGGCTGCCGGCTTTTGTCCGGGCGGCAATGGTCAGAACCTTGGGAGCAACTGTTGCTCCTTGCCGCCAGTTGGTGGCTGCATAATCCGACGCGGCGCGGGCAAACTGCTCGGGAGCGCGCCAGACCAGCTGCGATTGCACCTGGGTCCAGGACGCGGATGCGTGCGGCATCTTGCCGGAACATTGCGCCTTGAGCACCACTTCGCGTTGATGCTCGGCTGATACAG
>JAPORI010000198.1 GCA_026710225.1 Betaproteobacteria bacterium | reverse complement strand
GTTGCGCATACCCGCCGGAATCGCCGCCGACAAACTCGGCAACCGACATAAAGTCGCGCTAGCCTGATTCCTGGGGTTCAGAGGCACAAAAGCAGACCAACTCGCACATCAAGCCGTGTACCAGCCAGCGGCGCGCTAGCAGGCGTCCGACAAACTCATGGCAGTTGGTCGTCAGCAGCCCGGCAACCACCCCAACCAGCAGATCGTGACAGCACAGCCGGGCAAACTGGTCCGACCGATCATGTTCAGTTGCTGATGCCTGCGGCCGGAGCACCAGGACTACGGCACTGAAAAAGAAGCACTGCCGGAAACTCTTGGAGCCGCTGGCGAACCAGAGTCTCCAAACAACGCTTGATCATGGCCATGAACTTATTCTAACATTTTCTTCTTGTTTTATGCATTAAGCATGGCTGTTTTTCTATATTTACAAGAGCTTATTTAAGTCAGCAGTAATCCATATCAGTATAACCATAAAATACCGATTTTTCGTGATTTTTTCTTTTTTCAGAACGATTTTTTAATGATCAGAAATCCAAAGTCCACAAGCTGTTTTTAATTGGTCAAAAATCAAGGCCCCAAACGGCCATTTCGGCCTGAAAAAGCCGCCCTATTCCTGAATTTCAGCCCATCTAATCCCGAATTGCTGTATTCCGATTTTGACCAAAAAGCGTTCGGGCCTGTCTAGAATTTTGTGTGTAAGAACCAATTCCCCGTTTTTCCCAGAAGGACTTACACAATGAAAAAGAGACAGCTCAAATACCCGATCACCCTGGTCAAGCAACTGGCGACGCACGCCCACCAGGAAGTTCTGAGCCTGGAAGAGGTCGCCCGAGATTCACAAAAAGGGGTTGCCAATGTGATGTTGTCGGCGGCAGATAGAAGAGCAGGAGGGCAACTGCCGCAACGGATACAGCAGCAAGACGGTGCACACCGACAGCAGCAGTATTGAACTGGCGATTCCCCGCGATCGGCAAGGAGCCACACCGCTTGGGCGGTCCGCAAGTCCAATTCACTGGCGGCAGCAGCGCTCATTCATAGACGCAGCTTGCAAAACAAATAGGAATCATCGTCTTTCTGGCCGTATATATTACAAAACATCGATTTCGTTCTGTCATACTTGGGGCAAGGGGAAGAATAAGGAGGAATACCGCACCGGGACGGCGGCAAAATCATAAAGACAACAAAAAGCACCAAAATAATTTTGAGCACCTGCCAGACAACATGACGCACCGTCAAGATAGCAGCCATCAAACTGTCCCAGATATCTATGAACCTCACCAAAATCTCCTGATTATCCGAAAATCGACTTCAATCCGCATCCGCAAAAGACCGAATTGACCATGGTTATATCCCAAAGTTGGGGAAATTATAAACTAAATTGCCGAACTGCTGTCAAGCAAGCCATCAGTTACCCCCGTTATCCGATCAGTTCGCGGCGCATTCCTTCAAGGGTGGAAACTTTCGCCACATTCAGCAAATCCATCACATCAGCAATAAGAGTATTGCCTTCAAAAGCGTCCAACAGAATTGTGCGGGTAAACCGCGGGCTGGTGCGGTTTATGGCAATGGGATAAAAATTGCCGCCTTTTGCAAGCCGCATCTCTCGGGCACTGATGGCGGCAATTTGCTCATCACACTATTCGGATGCAATCGCTCCGATATCACGCAAACGAATCAGGATTACTGTGGTGCTCACCCTGAATTTGCTGCGCAATTTCCTTATGGTTTTTTCATTCTCCAGATTGAAAGGCGCGCTGCCGCTCCGGCAATGACGCTTTTTACCCGCTGTTGACTATAGGTCGGCGACCGACCGCTGCGCGGCAAGCCGAGAAAACAGGCCAGCCTTTCCTCGCCACAGCACCGCCGCTATTTGCTGTCTGTCGCAACCACCACATTCTCGCGCTCGGCTATCCGAACATTGGTCGGATTTTCCGACACAGCAAGCACGATGCAGGTGCGATGAGCCGCTCCTTGACCCGATAAGCGGGAAGCGACTATGCCTTGCAACTGCGCTTTCTCTTCGTCGCTTATGCTGATTGATACTGTTGGAAGCCCGAGGGCCAAGGGAGTGTTCTACTTGGTATGGAAAAGACTGCCATTCTAACATGGGTCTGCTG
>JAPORI010000231.1 GCA_026710225.1 Betaproteobacteria bacterium | reverse complement strand
CTTTTCTGCTTTCCCGGTGTCTGATGGAAAAGACCGACTATCTGCACCATCGCAAGTGGATCATGGAGCGCCGCGGCGAAGGGGTGGGAATGATCCTGCAAAACAGCAAGCGGCTGTCCGGCCAGCTGCCATCCTGGCGCCTGATTGATGATGAACTGCTGCTGGTAATTCCGGCCGCTGCCTGAAGCCAAAAACATCACAATCAGCGATTACAATTACCTTGTTTTAAATTTCAGGAGAATTTGGTGAAACTAATAGACATCTGTGACAACCTTATGTTTACTGTCTTGAACGTGCGGAATTTAATTCTGCTGTCAATGAAGATTTGTTTGGGACTCTATGCGATCATCGTCGTATTTGCCATAATCAAGTTGTTTCTGCCCTACTATACTTGCAGCCACCCCCTCTCTTGCAGGCCTATTGCAAAAATGTCCGAGGCTATTCGTAAAGGCAACCCGAAATCCAATTTCTGCCATAGATACGGCAAGAAAGAAGACGATTCCTACTTGTTATGCGAGTTGCACCCGGAATATACCTCTTATGCTCATACCGCCTTTGACCACACCCTAAAATTCGTACTATTTATTGATCCCATGCCCAAAAGTTGGAGGAATCGCAAATATAGCCGCCCACCATCCCCAAGAATTTGACAGCCAATCAAAAAGCCTCAACTTCAGTGCTGAACGGATGGTCGGCATTCTCAAGCAAGCCAAAAACGGCGCTTTGAATCGGATTGATTACCAGCACAATTTCAGCCAGTTGGCTTACTATTGCTCTATGGCTGGCGGAAAAAGAATTCGGGACGCACAAACTTGCATGTCCATTCGTGATTTTCCGCCAGGATCGAGCATTTCCCCAAGTTATCAAGACGCTAAGCGGTTGCTCTGATTGAAAGGGCAACCGCCAGTTTCTGTCATTTTTTACAAAATCAGTGTTAGAATCTGACATTAGCAATAAGGCACTGCCAGACCGGCAGCATTTTCATCTAGAGAGCCAACAAATGCAACAGCATCCATTCAAATCCGCGGACCTGGCCGGGCGCCTCAGAGCAGCGCGGCGGGCGGCGGGCATCACTCAGCAGCAGGCCGCGGCAAGGATCAAGGCCGCCCGCACCACCATAGTCGCGATTGAGCAGGGTCTGCGACCAATCGCTCTGGGCGAATTGCAGCAGTTGGCCCGCTTTTACGCGGCACCAACGGCGGCGCTTTTAGGCAAGCAGGCGGTCTTTGTCGATTTCGATCCGAATTTCGGGCGATCTGTCAATCGGGCCGACCGAAATGTGCGCAAGACCTGCCGGATCATGAGCCGGCTGATTGGTGGTGCAGCCGAACTGGAAAACATTCTGGTCCCCCAAAGAAGCAGACCCGCATGGCCGCGGCAACGGCGGCTGAAAAGCGGCAATGAGCAAGCTGATGCCGAGCGTGATGCCAGCCGACTCCGCCAGGATTTGGCGTTGGCAGACGCGCCAATCGCCGACCTGCCCCACATCATTGAGATGCAACTTGGGATAAGAATATTCCTTTATCCGCTTGATGACAAAACCGCCGGCATGTACTGCTTTGACAACAGATTCGGTGCATCGATCTTGCTCAACTCCAAGTTGACCGCACCAGCCGCTGCCGTGGCGGCTGCCCGACAGGTGGGGCACTTCATGGTTGCCCGCAAAAAAGGCTGCCTGTTGTAGACTGACGAAAAGCGGGGAGTGCGCGCCAGCCGGGAAAAGAACTACGCTCTAGCCTTTGCCCGCGCCTTTCTGCTGCCGGCGAAAACCGTCGCAATTTATCTGAATGATGTGACTGAAGCCACGGGAAAAATCGAGCACCGCCATGTCGTCCTGCTTGCTGCTCGGCTAGGAATTTCGCAAGTGCTGCTGCTGCAAAGGCTGGCCGACTTGCGCCTGTTGACCACCAAGGATCGGCAGCACTTCTCCAAATGCATAGACGACATCATGCCGATGTCCGACGAGCGTATTGATCAAGGGCCTTTTTCCTACCGTACCCAGCGCCTGCATCGTCTGGCAGCCGAAGCTTGGGAGCGGAAATTGGCCAGCGAGGGCTATCTGTCCGAACTGCCTATGGTTGATCGGGTGCGGTTCAGGGCGATTGCCTACGGTTGTCTGG
>JAPORI010000095.1 GCA_026710225.1 Betaproteobacteria bacterium | reverse complement strand
ATTCGAATACGACTGGTGGGAGGGCACCGAGATTGGCGGTGTGCGCTTTGAGGCGGTGCCCACCCAGCACTGGAGCAACCGTTCCGGTTTCGATCGCAACCGCACCCTGTGGTGTTCGTGGGTAGTCGAGGCGGTCGGCCGGCGGCTGCTGTTTGTCGGCGATTCCGGCTACGGACCCGATTACCGGGAGATCGGAGAGCGGTTTGCCGGTTTTGATCTGGCGATCCTGCCGATTGGCGCCTACAACCCGCGCTGGTTCATGAAGTTTGCCCATCAGGATCCGGCCGAAGCCGCTCAGGCTCGCCGCGATCTGGGTGCCCGGCGGGCGGTTGCCAGTCACTGGGGAACCTTCCAGCTCACTTTGGAGCCGATGGACGAACCGCCGCAAAAACTCGCCCAAGCGCTGGCGGCAGCCGGTGAGGATGCCGATGTCTTCTGGGTGATGCAGCACGGCCAGACGCGCAACTGGGGCTGACTGGCAGCAACTTGTCGGGGGCTGCCAACCCTTGCAAAGCCGATTTGGAAAAAGGTGCGGTTTTGTTGTATAATTGAAGAAAGGGAGGAAACATGTCTTCATCTGGAATCCATGACAGCGCACCGGCAAGTCCGGTGCAACAACAGCAAGGCGGCGAAACCGGCGGCCAGCCGGCCAGTTCGGGAAGCTTCAAGGAAAAGCCGGTGCAAGTAGTTGCCAGCGGCGAGCAGCACACGAGCAGGTCCGACTCGGCCAGCCTGACGCAAGTTGTTGGAGCCGACATCGGCAACGGAGTGCAGGATGAAGGCGAGTACGCAAACTCCTTTTACTCGCCGCCCTGGAAGAACAAGGACGCTGATGCGACCAAAGCCGGAAGCGGCGGCAGCCAGCGCCATGCAAACCTGCCGGGTAAGGCGGACGAGAGTCCCTACCAGAGTTTGAAGCCGAACTCCGCAACCAGGGCCGGCAATGAGAACCCTTATCAGAGTCTGAATCGTTCGCGGCAAACTGCTGTCGCCTCCAACTACGAAAACCTGCCTCGTGCTGGTGAAGGCCGCGCCGGGATTTACCAGAATCTGTCCCGAGCTCAATCCGGAGACAGCCCCCACTATGAAAACCTGCCTCGCGCCGGCGAGAGTTTTTACCAGAATCTTCCCCATCCGGGCAAGGCCGGCGAAAATCCCTATCAGAGTCTGCAACCCAGAGACGCTGAGGGACACTATCAAAGCCTGACGCCGGCGGTCAATTCGGGCCAGGGCAGCGAGGCGGCCGAGTATGAAATCCCCGTTCCGTCTTCCTCGGCCGAGCAGAGAGCTTCCGAGTATGAAATCCCGATTCCGTCTTCCCAGGCAAACCAGAGAGCTTCGGAGCAGGACTTGTATGTCAATCCCTATCCGTCTTCGGGTGCTGATGCCCAAGTTCAAGAGCCGGCCGATTACGAAAGTATCTATGCAAGCGTTGCCGATGAGGGAATCTACAGCGAAATCGACAATGCCAAGACGCAGGTTTCCGGAACCGAACTGCAAAACGCGGCCAAGGCGGCTCGCAAGAGTGGCTTCTTCAAGCCTTTGCAAAATGCGGTTAAAGCATCGATCAAGTCGTTTACCGCCGCCAAGCCGGCGGGCAAGAATGAAATAAAGACGCTGGCCAAGAATCTCAGGCTGATCGATGGCCTGAGCACTGCCAACGGTCAGGCGAACGCCACCTTGAACAAATTGCTGTCGGCCAACTACACATCTGAGCAGCTTATCGGACTGATCAAGAATGATCCGGCCTTCCTCAAGGACATTGCCGAGTTTTCCGGCTCGCTGTCCCGGTTTGCCGATGATCCCAAGGCGGCGGCGCGCATCATCGAGAATCTTGATCTCAACAGTGCCAATCAGGAACGGTTTGCTTCCGATTTCCACGCTGCGGCCAATTTGCTAAAGAAGGTCTATCAAGCCCGCTTTGATGCGCAGGATGCGGGCAGTGCGTTCAAGAACTTTGCCGATCAGAAAAGAAATCCTTTCGAGCAGCGCGCCAGCCAGCCGGGCTTTGCCGACCAGGACAGCAGCCGGTTGCGCAACTGGCTTGCCTATGCAGTAAGTTATTTTCAGGAGTGCTCACAGATCATGGTTGATTCAGCCCGCGGCGAGGATCCGGAAATCGACA
>JAPORI010000064.1 GCA_026710225.1 Betaproteobacteria bacterium | reverse complement strand
GCTTGCCGGGCTGCGGTCGCTGTTTGACCAGTTGATCAGTCCGCTGGCCAGAAAGCTGTTTCCCGGAGACTCCAAGTTGGTGAAAAGTTAGGGCGGTAAGCGATGGAAGTAGGCGGCGTTGCAAATCAGCCGGGTGCGCTTGCCCCGGGTGCGGCCGCCGCCGCACCGGAGCCGGGCAGCCTCGGTGGTCTGGCGGTTGCCAAGGCGGCACCGGCCGCGCAGTTGCTTGCCGATCTGCAAGAGGAAATATCGTTTGCCCACTCCGAGCGCGCCGAGAACGACGAGGAGGCCGAAGAGGCGCTGGAGGATCGCGCCAATCGGGTGCGCGAAAAGCTCATCGAGCGCATCCGCGATGTCTACAAGGCTGCCGAGGGCGGCAACGAGCAGCAAAACAGCCGCCAGGAGATGCTCGAGAAACTCAAGTCCGGCCACTACAAAAGCCCCGATGATCTGCTCGAGGAACTCGGGCAGCGCAGCGAGGACCGTGCCGAGATTTTCTATCTGCTCACTAGTTTTGGCGATGATCTGGAACCGGGTTCGGCAGCTGCTGAACTGGTTGGCGATGCCTTGATTGCCGCCGCCTCCGACTGGGAGCCGGAAATCGTCGCCGGCGGCAACACGCTGGCGCAAAGCGCGGCGGTTGCCGAGCGCACCGGTCTGGAGCAGGATGAGTTGCAGCGCGCCTATCAAGACACGATCGTCTCCTACGAAAGCGTGATCACGACGCTGGCCGAGTTGACCGCCAAGTTCGGACTCGACCGGGTCGAGGACGGTGCCGACTTTCTCCAGGAGGCCGCCCGCGCCGATCTGATTTCGCAGCCCAGTTCGGTGGAGCCGGAGCGGCTCGAGCGCACCCTGCTCGAGTTGCAGGGAATGAAAATCTACCACACCTTCCGGGAGAATGTCGAGGCCGCCTACACCCGCGCGGTTGGCGGTGACGAGCGTCTCGGTCAGCTGGCCCACGACTGGGTGATGACCCGCTTCATCAGTTCGCTCAGCGATCCGAGTGATTTCGACATAAATTTCAAGCGCCGGGTTCCGGAAGACGCTCGCATCCAGGCGCGGGTGCTGTTGTTGCAGGATCTCAAGGGTGCCATTTCCGAGACGCCCGAGCACTATTTCACCAGCGGCGGCAAGGACCGGGCGATGTCGCCGTGGCAGACTGAAATCGACCGGCTGATCTATCAGGAGGCCGAGGAGTAGCACGATGCTTGACCTGACCAGAATCTACACGGCTTTGGGCTCTGCCGGCGAGCCGGAGCCGCCGCACGAGTTCACCATCGGTGATCTGGCGCAAATCAGCTTCGATGATGACGGCCGGGCCGCCCGGCTGGTGCTGGCTGCGCAGTCCCTTGCCGGCACTCAGGCCGCCGAGGTTGCCGAGATTGGCCAAGTGGCGCTGCCGCTTTACATTTCGGTCTCGCCGGCCGGCAGAATCTGCTATCACCTGGTGGCCGACAGCGACGATGATCAAACCGATGTGCTCATCGGAACTCTCAACGCGTTAGTGACCGAATTGACCGCCCGGCATGGCTGAGCAAGCCGCCGATGCGGCCACCCCGATTCTCAAGGTTCTGGCCGGCGTCCAGAAAGGCGCCGAAATCGTCCTGCAAGAGCAGCTCTACACGATCGGCTCCGACGAAAGCTGCAAGATAGTTCTGCTTGAAGATGGAGTTGCCGCGATTCACATCCAGGCCGCCTACCTGAACGGCAACCTGAGCATCCTCGAGTGCCAGGACGATGTGCACATAGACGGCAAGCCGGTCGGCAAGCCGCCGGTCACCATCGGATCGGGGCAGCTGGTGAGCTTTGGCAGCATGCTGCTTTCATTCGGCGCCCGCGACCAGGACTGGGAGAAGATCGTTGCAGGCGCCAAGCTAATCGAAAGCGCCGGCAGCGGCAAGGCCGCGACACCGGCCTCGCCGCTGCCGGCAATTGTGCCGCGCCGCCGGCGCTGGCGGCTGATGGCGCTGGCGGTTCCGGCTGTGGCGCTGGGACTGGGAATAGTCGGTGCCGGCGATGATGAAAAAAGTTCTGCCGGATCCAGTCAGGCGGCACCGACCAACAACGTGATGTTCCAAAGGAGGGTATCCGATCCGGTTACCGATTTCAAGAAATGGCTGGCCAGCGAGCAGCAG
>JAPORI010000071.1 GCA_026710225.1 Betaproteobacteria bacterium | reverse complement strand
GTCGCACTGGCTCGCCGCTATGCCGGAATGTATCTGGAGGAGCGCGAGTTGGTCCGCAAGTTGGTGGCCATAGATCAAAGCGACAAAAAATGACCGACGAGACTTTCATGCGCCGCGTCCTGGAATTGGCTGAGCGGGGGCGAGGGGCGACCGCTCCCAACCCGATGGTCGGCTGCGTGATTGTCAAATCCGGCCAGATTCTGGCCGAGGGCTGGCACCGTTGTGACGGCGAGGCTCATGCCGAGGCCGAGGCGCTGGCACAGTTGGCCGAGGGCGGCTGCGCCGGTGCTGATGTGTATGTCAATCTCGAGCCGTGCGCCCATGTCGGTCGCACTCCGGCTTGTGCATCCTTGCTCGTCGATGCCGGAGTGCGGCGGGTGGTGGTAGCGATCCGCGATCCGGATCGGCGCACTAGTGGCCGGGGGATCGAAATACTGCGTGAAGCCGGCATTGAAGTGCAAGAGGGAGTTCTCGCCAAAGAGGCGGAATCGCTCAACCGCGGCTATCTGAGCCGCCAGCAGCACGGCCGGCCCTTTGTGCGGGTCAAGACTGCGGCATCGATTGACGGGCGCATTTGCCTGGAAAATGGTGCCAGCAAGTGGATTAGCGGAGCGCCGGCGCGCCGGTTGGTGCAGCAGATGCGCACCGATTCCTGCGCAGTTGCAACCGGGTCCGGAACGGTTGTCGCCGACGATCCGCAGTTGACGGTAAGGGATGTGCCGGTAGCGCAACAGCCGCTGCGGGTGCTGTTTGACAGTCGGCTGCGCAGCTCGCCCGGAGCGCGCATATTTGCCGGCGGCCGGGTAGTGGTCTTCACCGCAGTTGCCGGCCGGGAGGATTTTGCACCGGGAGTCGAGCTGGTGCAGATGGCCGATTCGCAAGACAAGGTCGATCTGGTCGGCTCGCTGGCCTGGCTGGCCGAGCACAAGAAATGCAATGAAGTGCTGGTCGAAGGTGGCGCCGGCCTGGTCGGGGCGCTGCTCGGGCATGATCTGGTTGACGAGATGGTCAGTTTCATCGCGCCGGTCGTATTCGGTAGCGGCCAAGCGCTGGCGCACATGTCGCCAATCGAGCGTCTTGATGATGCAACCCGCTTTCAGTTGAGCGAACTCGAGCAAATCGGCGATGACATCAAGGCAGTGTTCTCCCGCAACCGTCAGCCATGAGCCAGCGCAGCATCCGCGTCGATCTGGCCGCCTGCCAGGCCAACTGTCGCACCCTCAAGCAGTACGCGGGTGAAAGAGGGCTTTTTGCGGTCGTCAAGGATGATGCCTATGGGCATGGCATGGAGAAGATCGCATCGGCCCTGGCCGGGGAGGTGGACGGCTTGTGCGTTTTTGCCGGATATGATGCCCTGGCGCTGCGCCGCAGCGGTTATGAGGGACCGATTCTGGTAATGGGCGGCTTTGCCGATGCCACTGAACTGGCAGCGCTCCACAATGCGCAGGTCTGGCCGGTGGTGCACAATCACCAGCAGGCACTGGTCATGGCTTCTTCCCCCAGCGTCTTCGAGCGGGTGGCGCTCAAGGTCAACACCGGCATGAACCGGCTGGGAGTTCCGGTTGATCAGGCCGACGGGGAGCTAGCCCGGATTGGCGGCAAGGTACGCCAGCCGCTGTTGATGACTCATTTTGCCTGCGCCGACGAGCCCGGCGGCACCCGGCGGCAGGCCGAGATATTCAACGAACTGTCCGGCCGCCTGAATTTGCCTTTCACCTGCTCGAACACTGCTGCAACCGTGCTTGCCGAGCCGCCGTGTCCCGGTGAGGAGTTTGTCCGCTGCGGTATCGGCATCTACGGAGCATCACCGGTTGCCGGCCGGCCGGCCGGCGAGTTCGGGCTGGAACCGGTGATGGAGCTGGTGGCTCCGGTCTGCGATGCCCGGATTCTGGAAAAGGGGGAAAAGGTCGGCTATGGCAGTACCTGGCAGGCTGCCGAAAGGACCGCAATGGCAGCGATCAATATCGGCTATGGGGACGGCTACAGCCGCCTTGCCCGCGGCGCGCCGGTGCAAATCGGCGATCGACGCTGCAAAACGGTCGGCAGGGTGTCGATGGATTTGACCGTGGTCGAGACCGGCCTGCCGCCGGTACCCATCGGGGTGCCCGCGCAGATGTGGGGAAAACAAGTTTCCGTGGATGCGGTC
>JAPORI010000036.1 GCA_026710225.1 Betaproteobacteria bacterium | reverse complement strand
GGCCATCATAACCACCCAGGCGCTGCCAATTGCCGGAAGACTTTCCCGGATTCCTCCCCCGACCCCAGGCAACTGTTGCTGGCGATGCTCGCTGACAAGATCGGGGTGTTGGCTGATGACCTTGGCTACCATTGCCCGGCATTCAGGTGTTGCACGCTGGGCAGTGACTATAACGATTTTGGCAATGTCGCAGCTGTTTTCTTCAACAGTCTGCGTGATCGTCTGCTCCAAAGACCAAGTCTCGTCAAGAGCGGTAATGATGATTGAGAAGTCTTTGGGCATGTTTGCAGAATGTTTCGGGCCAGTAGCAGGCAAAATCTATTCAAGACTATTATTCTAACAGTATTCCGGGTCCGCTCCGGTCGGGCAATGCTCGGGGTTCAGTAGGATTGCTGAACTGGTCTTGTCTGACTGTTGCTAGAGTTCACTCTGCAATCAGTTCGGGAAGGATGATTTGAGCTTTTGCGTAGTCGGCGGGAGTGCCAATGTCGATGAGTCTGCCCGGATTAACCAACCCGCAGACCTTGCCCTGCTTTGCCAGTTGCGGCAGGATGTCGCATTCCAGCGATGCCGGTACAGTACTGTGGGTGGCGATTTTCCGGTCCAGCAAGTAAAATCCGGCGTTGATAAGATCGCCGGTATCCGCTGGCTGTTTTTCGCCAAATCCAGTGATGCTGCCATTGGCTGCGCACTCCACCTTGCCGTAGCGGCCTGCTGCAGTTGTCAGTTGCACCAGATTCAGTGCCGCTAGGCAATTTGGGGAATGCTTTGCAAATGCGTCGTGCAGTTCTGCCAGTTTGACGGAGGTAAACGAATCGCCGTTGAGCAGAAGGAAGCGGCTAGCCAGCCGGTCAGCGAGCAGTTTTAAAACGCCGCCGGTGCCGGCCGGAGCGTCTTCAACAAAGCAACTGAGGCTGGCATTACCCATCTTGGTCTGATCATACCGGTCGACGAAACACCCAGCCAGATAGCCACAAGACAGGATTATCTCCCGCACTCCCTGGGCTGTCAGGAATTCCAGCCAGTAGTCCAAAAAAGGTCTTCCAGCCACCGGCAATAGCGGTTTGGGCGTGTTTTCGACCAGGTGCCCAAGTCGGCTGCCGCGGCCGCCGACCAGGATCACCGCCTGTTCAACGGCGCCGGACACGCTGGCCTGAAGGCGGAGCTAGGCTGTCCTCGACCATGCCGCAGATTATGTGGCCGACGATGATGTGCAGTTCCTGAACCAGTTCCGTGCGTCGGGCCGGAACCTTGATTGCAATATCCGATAGCCGTGCCAGCTTGCCGCCGGTCATGCTGGTGAAACCGATGACGAAGATGCCCATTCGTCTGGCAAGGCGCGCTGCCTGGAGCACGTTGTCGCTGCTGCCGCTAGTGGAAATGGCAATCAGGATGTCGCCCTTGTTGCCCAATCCTGCGATCTGGCGGGCAAAAACTTCCCGGTAGCCAAAGTCGTTGCCAACTGCAGTAAGCGTTGATGTGTTGACGGTGAGAGCCAGTGCAGGCCAGGCTTGGCGCTGGCGCCGGAATTTGCCGGCCAGTTCGGCGGCCAGATGCTGGCTGTCGGCGGCTGAACCGCCGTTGCCACAAAACATCACTTTCCGCCCGGCGGCGATTGCTGCGGTTGCCTTGTTCCCGGCAGCAGCGATTAATGGAGCTAGTTCAGCCAGTTTGGCCGAACTGGCCGAACTTTCCATACAGCGCTTGACGATACTTTTTTCTATTGCCTTGCTCATGAAAACTTTCCACTGATTGTGATAAAATACGCCTGCTGTTCAATTGAACGATAAAGCAGCCTAATCAAGAACCGTATTATAATATTTCTGCAATTTGGAACCTGAATTTTCAAGCAAGATCTTCGTATCCGGGCACCGGGGCGTGGTGGGCAGGGCCGTCTGCAAAGCATTGTCAAATGCCGGTTACCGGAATATTCTCACCGCCACCCGCCAGAGTCTTGATTTGACCGAGCAAAGGTCGGTTTACGACTATTTTGCCGTCAACCAGCCGGATGCTCAGGTAGTGTGCGCGGCCACGGTGGGTGGCATCGTTGCCAACTCCAGTTATCCGGCCGACTTCATCGGCGGCAACTTGATGATTCAGGCCAATCTCCTTGAGGCTGCCAGACTGCACGGCTGCCAGCGGACAATCTTGATGTCC
>JAPORI010000155.1 GCA_026710225.1 Betaproteobacteria bacterium | reverse complement strand
TCGACGATCGACATGTCCGCGAGTCTCTGCCCTCGGTGGCCCGATCGATCGTGATCCTGCGGGGACTTACGATCACCACCAGCCGCAAGGACAACACCTATATAGTCAGTTATGGCTCATCCTGCAAGTCCACCAACGACTACAACAAGTTCTACTGTTACCACGGAGCGATCCAGCAAGCGTTTGGCAGTCAGGAAATGCGCAAGGAACTGGATCATTATGGCAACTACACCCAGTTGCAGTTGCAGCAAGAAAAAAACAGTTTCGGGGTCAACTATGATGAAACCTATAGCAAGACTCCCAAAAACAGCCTGATTCTGTTTGAGATCAATCCGTTTTATACAGGCCCGATAAGGGCGGCGAGAAGCACCATCTGGCTGAACGCGAATAATGTGCCGGATCATGGCTGGATCGTTACCGAAACCGGCCGCTGCTACCCCGGCTATGTCTTCCCCAGTTATTCCAACAAAAAAGGCTGCAAGTGGAGCCAACTGGTTGAAGACTGGAAAGACTACCTGCTCGATTACCGCAAAGGTTGGCCGAGTGACCAGAGGCAGACCAAGGCGGAAGCTTACCAGTTGCAGCAAAAGATCGGGCAAATGAAGGCAAGTTACAAGCAAGTGCTGGCAACTGGCAAGGTGCGGCTTTTCTACGGGCTTGACCAAAGCCAGAGCAAGCGCTTCTCCTGGCACTTGGACTGCGAGGATTTCGAGGAATACTGCATTGGGATTCCCCACCCCCACTCCAGCGGTCAGGCACACATATACGGTTTCGGACTGTATCTGATGGCCTGGGAGCGGATGCCGGCGGCAACCCACATTTCGCGGGTGTTCAAGATCGGCGACGACTGCACAACGGATTTGGGAACCCCCGGCCCTGATGCCGACACTGGCCTGGGAAGACTGGACATCGGCTGCGTAATCGAGGAGGTATACAAAGCCAATGTCAACCCACTGACAACAGTCCTGTCAGTGGCAGCGAGAACGCCGAGCGCCCGCAAGCAGAAAAAGAGTTTCCTGAATGAGGTTGCCCGCGCCGCTGATGTCAACAAGGAATTCACCCGGCTGGAACTTATGAAAACAACCAGCCGCAAGCAAAGCGCCTACCTGATTAACTATCGCCCCTGCGCTGATATGGCCGACAATCATCCCAGCATCTTTTATTGTGTACACAGCATCAACCGGCAGATTCTCTACAAGAACCATCACCGCAACTTGCAGACCATGGATCATCAAGGCTATACCCGGCTGCATCTGGCCGACAATGGTGCCTACCGGGTGAACTATGATGAAAGCTATCAGCAAAGTTCGGAAAACAGCCTGGTCGGATTTGAGATCAATCCGTTTTACACCGGCCCGATAAATCTGGCGACGACCGCAATCTGGCTGGATGCCGACAACATCACCGAGCACGGCTGGATCGTTACCGAAACCGGCGCCTGCTATTCTCCGAAGCTATTCGCCGGCTGCAACTGGCAGCACCTGCTCAATTCGGGAATGGAATCCTATGTTGATCACCGCAAACAGATGCCTGGCGAGCAAAGCCAGCAGATGATCGCAAAACTGGCTCAAATGCGGACAAACTACCAGCAGGCAGCAGCAACCGGCAAGGTGCGGCTTTTCTACGGCCTTGACGCCAGACAGCAAAATCACGATCGTCGCGCTCTCAACTGCCAAGGATTCGAGGAATACTGCATAGGCCTGCCGCATCCCTATCCTGATCCCAACAGCACCAATGCATCGAAGATCCAGACCATGGATTACGGCTTTGGGCTCTATCTGATGGCCTGGGAGCGGATGCCGGCAGCAACCCACATCTCGGCGGTTTTCAAGATCGGCGACGACTGCACCGAGGATTTGGGAACGCCCGGCGCAGACTCCAGTACCGGCTTGGGCAGGCTGGACATCGGCTGCGTCGCCTATAAGGTCTATCAGGCAAGCCTGAACCCGGCCGCAGCCACCCTGTCGGTGGCCGCCAGATTGCCCAGTTCCACCACACAAGCCAGCGTGACGCTTGCAATAAGCAGCCAGGTCCAGGCGCAAAGCGCCTCTTCTCTATACAATGCCAATCGCCAGCAGTTCTTTGACGACTTCGCCCAGGAACTGTTTTCCGATCTGGGCAGCCTGAGCTTGCCGGGCAACACCGACGCCAGCGTCGAAGCCGGTTTC
>JAPORI010000016.1 GCA_026710225.1 Betaproteobacteria bacterium | reverse complement strand
CTGCATCAACTTAAAATCTCCTGCCATAAAAAGTTGCCGCCACCAAACCGGCGGCAAGCCTTCATGGAGAACCAATGCTCAGCAATCTGGCTGGCAAGCCGCCCGCCTACTATCTGATTTTTGCTGCTTCCGGCTTCGCCGGGCTGATTTACGAATCAATCTGGGCTCGCTACCTGAATTTAATCCTCGGCCACGCCGCCTATGCCCAGGCTCTGGTGCTGGCAATCTTCCTGCTCGGACTGGCGGTAGGATCAGCTGCCTGCGCCCGCATCTCGCCGCGCATCTCCCGGCCGCTGCTTGGTTATGTGATCATTGAGGTTGCCGTTGCAATTGCCGCACTACTCTTTCACGACATATTCGTCGCCGCCCGCGGCTGGCTGACCGGCAGCATCCTGCCTTCCCTGGAAAGCGATACAGCCGCCGATCTGGCCAAGTGGGTTCTGGCCGCTGCGCTGATCTTCCCCCAGTCAGTGCTTCTGGGGGCAACCTTCCCGCTGATGAGCGCTGGTCTGGCCCGCCGCTGGCCGGGCAACACCGGCATGGTTATCTCGATGCTCTACTTCTCCAATTCCTTCGGTGCCGCAATCGGGGTGCTCGCCAGCGGCCTGCTGTTCATCCCCGCCTTCGGGCTGCCCGGCACCAGCGTTGTTGCTGCCCTCATCAATCTGTCCGCAGCTGGCGCCGTATGGCTGATCGGGCGCGGGCGCAGCGAGGTGCATCCGGCACTGACTGCCTCCCGATTCGGTAGCCAGCCGGGTGTTGCCGCATCCTGGCAGACCTTGGTCCTGGGCATTTCCCTGACCACCGGCCTGGCTTCGTTCGTATACGAGATCGTCTGGATCAGGATGCTTTCCCTGCTGCTGGGAAGTTCCTCGCACAGTTTCGAGGTGATGCTGTCGGCGTTCATTCTTGGGCTGGCATTGGGCGGCTATGCGGTGCGCCGGATTGCTGATCGCAGTGGTGAGCCAATGCAACTGTTGGCGACAGTGCAGCTGGCGATGGGAACCTGCGCCCTGCTGTCGCTGTTCATGTTCCCGATCATCTACGAACTGCTGCGCATAATTCTGTCGACAATCGAAAGAGACCCGGCCGGCTACCGCATCTATGTCGGACTGAGCATGGCGCTGGCGATGCTGATGATGCTGCCGGCAACCTTCTGCGCCGGCATGACCCTGCCGCTGCTTACCAAGCGGCTGATGATGCTCGGTGGCGAGAGCGCCATCGGCAGCGTCTATGCCGCCAACACCCTGGGCGCAATCTGCGGGGTGTTTCTCACTTTGCACATCCTGCTGCCACAGTTGGGGATCCAGGGGGCGATGCTCGTCGGCGGTGCGATTGACTTGCTGGTCGGTGTTGCCATTCTCGCCTTTCTCGGGCGGAAAGGCAATACGGCACTGGCCACCGGCGCTGCCGCTGTCGCATTGCTGGGGGCATTTTCCTTCGGCACCATAAATCCGCGCATCGCCGCAGCCGGAGTGTTCCGCTACCAAAGTGAACTGCCTAGCGATGTGATTTTCTACAAGGAAGGCAAGACCGCCAGCATTTCAGTGACTGGCTATAAACTCGGAACTGAGCATGAAAATCGTTCGATAAGAACCAACGGCAAGCCGGATGCGGGAATTTATTACCATGATTTATCTACTACCGAGCAGACAATATCGGATGAAAAAACGATGACATCCTTGGGTCTTTACCCGCTGCTATTCAATCCCGATGCGAAACTGGCCTTGAACATCGGCTTTGGAGCCGGCTTTACCTCGCGCACGCTGCTGCTTTCCGATTCCCTGGTCCGGCTTGACAACGTCGAAATCGAGCCGGTGATGGTTGAAGGCGCCCGTCTGCTCGGGCAGCGCGTTGCACCGGTATTTTCCGACCAGCGCACTAACTTTATCTTTGACGATGCCAAGAGTGTTCTTTCCCGAGCGAGGGGAAAATACGACATCATCATCTCAGAGCCTTCCAATCCATGGGTAAGCGGTGTCGCCGGTCTTTACACGCGTGAGTTTTACGCTGATGCAGCCGCCGCCCTGGCCGAGGGGGGGATTTTCATCCAGTGGTATCACACCTACGAAAGCGATCCGCACCTTTTTGCATCGATAATCAAGGCTCTAGCGCAAAACTTCAGCGATTTCCGGGTGTTTGCCACAAATAACGGCGACATCCTGATT
>JAPORI010000124.1 GCA_026710225.1 Betaproteobacteria bacterium | reverse complement strand
GACAGACATCGGCAATGGTGTGGGTTTTCCACACGCCCTTGGCCCGGGTCGGTCGTTTTTGCAGCACCACCAGATGCTCGGATACGCGGCGGGTCCTATAGCCCATTCCCAGCCGGCCTTTCTCCCAGGTCAGCATGTCCACCGCTTGCAACTGGGTGCCGGCCAGCCAGTCGGCAAAGCCGCTGCAAAGGTGGAACTTGTCCATCCACAAAAACAGGTGGCCGCTGGCCATAAGCACCCGGTCAATCCCGGCCAGAAAGGTGCCGATCGTATCCGGTGCCATCTGCTGCAGTTGGCTGCGGGCCTTGCCCCGGCTCTGCCCCTCGTTTCCGTAGCCGAGCTTGTCAAGTACGCCGCGGTACTGCGGATCGAAAAACGCAACCGGAATTGCCGAGCCCGGCAGCCGGGACAGGAATTCCAGGCCATCCATCTTCATGCGCACATTGCGGCGCAATCCTCTCGGCGTGCGCAGCCGCGGTGATTGAAGGGTTCTGTCTTTGCCAAAAACCGTTGCCGCTGCTGCTTTGGCGCGTCCCATCTTTTTTATTGAAGTGTGGCCTGCAGCCTGCCAATATGGCCGGCCACCACCCGCCAGGTGCCGTCCCCATCCTGGCGCCATTCGGCAAAGTTGACCGGTGCTCCCTCTTGCTGAAGTTCGCTTTCGCCAAGCAGTTTGAGGGGATTGGTGCGGGCGGTGGTGACGATATCGGCCAGCGAGAAGCCGCAGTTTCTGCTAACGTGGGTGGCTACATCGGCCATGCTCGCCGATGATCCGGCGCAGCTGGTGGAGCCGGGTTTGTGCACCAGGCCGCTTTCGTCGCGCACCAGATCGAATGAACTGAAGCGATAGTTGCCGGGGGGCGCATGCGGCCCGGCCGGCGATGCTGCGTCGGTAATCAGCACCGTGCGTTCAATCCCCTTGCTGCGCAGGCCCATTTTCAAAAACGGCGCCGGCAGGTGATGGCCGTCAGCGATGAAACTGGCCGCAAGTTGATCGCAGGCGAGTTGCTCGATGAGGACGTTGCTGCGCTTGGGCAGCAGTTGCGGAAGGGCGTTGCCCAGATGGGTTGACAGCCGGGCACCGGCTGCGACCGCCGCGGCGATCTGGCTTGCAGATGCGCCGGTGTGCCCGAGCGCAACCAGCACTCGTTGGCCGGCAAGGTGGCCGACAAGTTCAACTACGCCGTCGATTTCAGGGGCAACGGTCCACATCCGCACTGGCCGGAAAGATGCCTTTTGCATCAGTTTTTTGGCGGTTTCGATGCTGGCTGAACTCATCGCCGCCGGGTCATGGGCTCCCCGGTAGCCTTCCTCGGGCGACAGAAAGGGACCCTCCAGATGATAGCCGGCCACCATCAGCGGCCCCAGCCGACTGGCGGCGACCGCCCGATCAAGATTTTCCAGCAGTCGCTCCATCTGCGGGATCGGAGCGGTAATCAGGGTGGGCAGGCAGCAGGTGGTGCCGCAGGAGAGCATGCTGGCCAAGGCGGTATCCACCTGCTTTGCCGTGATTCCCGGGCTATTGAAGTCGATTCCGGCAAATCCGTTGGCCTGCAAGTCGATCATGCCGCCGGTGGCGATGCGTTCGGGCGCTGGGGCACCGCCGGATCGGACGGTGCCGTCGCTGCCGGCGACAAGGGAACGCTTGCCTCCCTGCCCGTCATGCACGGTCAGCGGCAGGTCTTTATCTCTTTCGGTGATTGCGGGAGGGGATGGGTGCGCCATGGTTTGCGTTTTTCGGGTTGGGATTGCAGGTGCCGGCAGACTTGGATTCTATTACCGCTGCCGGCGAGCCGGGATGCCGGCTGGCGTGAATCGGCGTCCGGCCATGCTATAATATGCGGCTCGCATCAGCCTGATTGCGGGAAAATGTCAAGACAAGCCGCGGCAGGCTGCTGCCGAGGTCAGGGATGGAGGCTCATTCAAGCGCATTTGTGCTTGGAGGCGGAGTTTCCCTTTCTGTCTCTGCTCAGCAAGTTCTTGCTTTTTGTGTAGTCAGGTTGCGGTGAGAAAAGCCGCCCATGTAGCTCAGTTGGTAGAGCACTCCCTTGGTAAGGGAGAGGTCACCAGTTCAAGTCTGGTCATGGGCACCAAGGAATCCGAACGTCTGTTTATTTAATTATTCAACAACATCATGTCGAAGGAAAAATTTGAGCGCACAAAGCCGCACCTGAACGTGGGAACGG
>JAPORI010000080.1 GCA_026710225.1 Betaproteobacteria bacterium | reverse complement strand
CGTCCGGCTCGTTGTCGTTCCGGTTCCACCGGAAAACACCTTGCTATCGGCAAATGCATTGGGCAAATACTGGGTGCTCGCCAAGGGGGTTGACTTCAATGATGTGCTGCGGGCGACAACCGACAGGGTTGCGGATGTCGGATTCATGTTCACCTTGAGTACCTCGCCGGCCATGCAGCCGATATCGAGCCTTCCCATACCGGTGTCGGCATCGGGGCCCGGCGCTCCCAGGTCCTCGACGCATCGATCGGCCAGAGCAAATACCGCCGAAATGTGGGTAGCAGCCGGCAGCCGCTCCCAAGCCTTCAAATACACTGCAAATGCATAGGCATTTGCATAAGACTGTCTTATGGTGTTTTTATTTGCATTGCCAGATTGCATCCTGGCAACGATGTTATCCACCCGCGGCACCCCGATGCAGTAACTTTCTATTTCCTGACAGCCATTATAACGACTTTCCCGAACTGTTTCATTTGCATCCAGACCATAAAAAACCCTGGCCTTGCCGGTTGCCACAACTTTCCTGTATCTTGCCGCCATTTCAGTCCGGGTTCTCAAAACCAGCCGGGTTGAGGTTGTTCTGAGCGCGGTTATCGGATTGGTTTGCCCCGGATTGGCGTTCTCTCCCAATCCAGTATTCAAAAGCAGCCAGCCATGATCAACTAGATCAGCCGGTTTTACAGCTACAGCAATGTTGGTACCGCCAGTATTATCACCAAACGGAAAAATCACATCCATGTAAACCAGACTGTTTTGTGATGTGCGCAGATACGGCGTCCTGCCGCCATAAACATGGGTGGCAGTATCCAGGGACGTATAGGAACCGGACGCAACTCCCAGGGTGACCAGTTTATTCTGCGCAGCCGTTGACCATTCGGCATCGATCAGATAGGCTGAAGATTGCCGACTGGTTATCGTTGCCCTGCCGCCGGGAAACACTCCATCATCGGCAAAGTTGCTGATGGTCAAATCATAGTTGCTGGTCTCTTGCTTGCTTGCCAGCGGCGCAACCGTGAGAGTCGCAGACGCAGCATCCTGATTGATCTTGGCAACTTCCCGAGCCATGCAGCCAATATCCAGACGGCCCCTGCCGGTCTGCGCATCGATCCCCGTATCACCCAGATCGGTAGTGCACCGATCGCCGATGGCAAAAACCGCCGAGACATGAGTGTCCTCCGGCAACCGCTGCCAGGACATCAGATAGGCGGCACATCCATATGTCGAGACAAACGCTCCTTCCACATCTATCGAGTGTCCCTGCGCATTGCTTATCCGCAGCGAATACGGCGTCCCGATGCAGTAAATCTCCACCCACTGGCAGCCGTTTGCAGAACTGTTTCTGCCCATCCCGTCCGAATTCAGGCCATAGAACAAGCGCACCTTGCCGGTCGCCAGCGCATTCCGGTAGCCTTGGGCAACGCTGTCGCTCTCGCCTGCCAGCCAGCCCCGGCTCGAAATCCCCGCTATCGGATCCAGATTTCCGTCAAAGCCGGTATCCGACAGTATCCATCCGTGATCCTGAATGTCATCCGGACTGATAATCAGCCCTCCCAGACTGCTTGAGGGACTGGCAATGTAGAGCGGATTGGACAAAATGTTGACCAGACTGTTTTCCGGCGTGCTCAGATAGGCGCTGCGACTGCTGGTGTCTGGCCCCTTGATATCGAGAAAGGTGTAGGCATCGCTGCCCAGACCGGCGCCGGTCAGAAAATCCTGCGCCGCCTGAGCAATCCCGTAGGTAGTGTCCTCGATCAGATAGGCGTTGCCGGTACGACTTGCGATTTCCGACTGCGCCTCGGACACAAATTCCTGAAGCATTGAACTGTCGGTATCTGGCGCATATACCTCTCCTGAGGATGTGCCGGATGCTGTCTGGATAGCATTGAAAGACTGGCCAACGAGCAAGCCTTCCACGCCGTCAATTGAACCTCCGCCTTGCAATAATTGCAGGGCAGCAGATTGAGGAGCGTCCTCCGGCTGCGTCTGGGATGCGCCTCCCTGGCCGGCAACGCCGCTGCCACCACCCCCACAACCGGCCAGCAAAAATGCAGTCAGAAAACTGAATAGACAATTGTTCTTCATGACATATACGAAAAAAAAGGATAAAAGCCTCATTTTATCACAAAAAAGCCTGTCCGCAGCAGCACTATCTCAAATCAAAATTATGTAGCCCCTCTCAAGCGCTTTTCCAGACACC
>JAPORI010000184.1 GCA_026710225.1 Betaproteobacteria bacterium | reverse complement strand
CTGCGGTGAATACGTTCCCGGGCCTTGTACACACCGCCCGTCACACCATGGAAGTGGGGGATACTAGAAGCGGGTAGCTTAACCTTCGGGAAGGCGCCCTCCAAGGTATGTTTCATGACTGGGGTGAAGTCGTAACAAGGTAGCCGTAGGAGAACCTGCGGCTGGATTACCTCCTTACGGACAATTTTTTCTGCCGTGCATCCACGCTCATCAATTGAAGCTGGCTTGTTTTGCTTTTTTCTTTGGCCTTTACAAAGGCGGATACATTGCGATGATCGTGAAGGTGGGCCTGGACCTGCCGGTCCGCGGGCTGTTTGATTATCTTGCCGACCCCGGCCAAGAGCCGCCGCCACTGGGTAGCCGGGTGCGGGTGACTTGTGCCGGCCGGGCTCGCTGCGGAGTGGTCGCCGGCTACAGCAAGAAAAGTTCCCTGCCCAAAGCGCGCCTGTTGCCCATCGAGGAACACCTGACCGGGCCGGTGCTGCCGGCTGATTTGCTCGAGTGCATGGATGCGGCCGCCCGCAACTTCTTCCTGCCGCAGGGCCGGCTGCTGCTGCGCTGCCTGCCGCAGAGCCTGCGCCAGCCGCGTTCGCTGGCTGACTGGCAGGAGGCATCAGTGCCGGTCTGGCGCGGCCGCTCGCCGAGTTTGCCGGCCGGACTGAACAAGAGGCTTGCCGAAATCATCGCGAGTTCCGATGCGGGAAAGCCGCTGCTTATCAGCGGCGTTGCCGGTTCCGGCAAGGGCGAGTTGCTGGTCGCTCTGATCGCACGGCAGCTGGCGGCCGGCGGCCGGGTGCTGCTGCTGGCGCCGACGGTAGCAGCAGCCGAAGCCTGGTACGAGCGGCTGGCGGCCGGTGTACCGGAGGCAAAATTGGTGCAGTTGCACTCGGGCATGAAGGCAAGCCAGTTGAGAAAGAACTGGCTTGCTAGTGCCGCCGGATCGGTGCACGCGGTTGTCGGTGCCCGCGGCGCGGTGTTTGTGCCGATCCCCGATCTTGCCTTGATTGCAGTGGTTGATGAGGACGATGGCGGTCATCGTGCCGTGAGCGGCCTGCGCTACAGTGCCCGCGAAATCGCCGCCTTGCGCGCCCACACCCGCTCTGGTTGCCGGTTGGCGCTGCTGTCGGCTACTCCATCTCTGGAGATTCGTCATGCCGCCCGGATTGGAGCACTGCTGCCAGTGGCGCTGCCGCGCCCGGCCGGGTTTCAGGCTCCGAGCCTGAATATTGTCAGGATTGGTGGCCGGCGGCTATTCGGGGGGATAAGCGGCGAGTTTGAACTGTTAGTCAGCAGGATGATGCGCGCCGGGCGGAAAGTTGCGGTGCTGATAAGCCGCGCCGATCCGGCAGGGGCTATTGCCTGCTGCGGCTGCGGTCACATTTGTCGCTGCAGAACCTGCGCCCGCCCGTTGGTCGAAGACGCGGCCAAGAACACCTGCCGTTCCTGTCGAATTCTCCAGAAATTGCCGTCTGTTTGTCCGGTTTGCAAGGGCAGCGACTTTGCGCCAGTGCCGGCTGCTACTGGCAGGATAGCCGAGGCGCTAAGCGCTCGTCTTCCCGAAGCCCGCATTGTTGCTGCCAGCAGCGGCGACAGCGAACCGGTGCAAAAGGCTCTGGCTGCCGATGCAGTTGACGTGCTCGTTGGCGGCCGGGAGTTGGCGGCGCTGGGGGCGGATTGCGGTGCGGTGGTGCTGGCTGATGTTGACAATGCGCTGTTTTCGTACAGGATTACTGCCGTTCCCGATCTGCTGGCGGCAGTGTCCCGGCTTGCCTGGCGGCAATCCGGCTGCGAGATTCTGGCCCAGACCCGTTTTCCTGATCATCACATGTTTGAGGCTCTGAATACTGGCATGCACGACTCCTACGCTCTGGCCGAACTGGAGCAGCGGCGCAAGTCGGGTTTGCCGCCTTTCCGCCGCCTTGCGCTGATTGGGGTCAGGGGCACCAGCGAAGCGAAGATGGCCCGCTTTCTGGGACGGCTCCGGCAACTAGGGCAGGTGCATCGCACTGCTGATGTGGTCATTTTTGATCCGGTGCCCGCCCCACGCTCTTTCAAGGGCAAGCACAGAAACATGCAGGTTCTCATCAGTGCCGCCCGGCGCTCATTGCTGACCAAGACCCTTTCATCGTTGCTTGCCGAACTGGAGGCAGCGCCAACTTCCCATGGCCTGCACTGGGATTTGGAGGTTGACCCACCCAACTGGTGACA
>JAPORI010000068.1 GCA_026710225.1 Betaproteobacteria bacterium | reverse complement strand
TCCCGGCTGAGTTTCACATACTGTCTCTGCCGTCGTCTCGATCCGGGGCGCGACGCTTGGTTTGGCCGGAGCGGTTGCAACTATCGATTCCTGGCTGGCCGTCTCGGTTTCTTCATCGCTCTCGGGCGGCACCGGTTCGGCAACCGTGAATTTCCGTTCGTCGTGGTCGATTTCCTTGGCCGGCGGGATTTCCACTGCCACTTCCCGAAACGAGGGCGGCGGATCGCGCTCGAAAAGAATCAGATAGATGAGCAGGAAGGCAAGCGCCAGCACCAGCATGCCGCGCAGCCGCTGGCTGGACAGCCCGAATAGCGCCTTGGGAGATTTGTCTGCCATCGGCCGGTCACGCCGCAGCTGGCGGCGCGTGATCCAGTCCGCGTCCGCTACGGTACTGTGCTACGGTGAGAAAGGAGCCCAATACGACGATTCTAGCACCTTTGGGGGCTAGGGCATGGGCGGCTTCGGCCGCCTGGGCTATGCTGGCAAAACCGCCCGCCTTGCCACCCGCTGCTTCCACCGCTGCTACTGCTGCATCTGCCGCCTGCTGGCGCTCATCGTCTTCTCCGATCGGAGCGATGAACCACTGATCGACGCGCCCGGCCAAAGCCTTGATCATCCCCGTTCCATCCTTGCGGCTCAAGGATCCGAACACTGCGAAGGTGTGCTCGAAGTAGCCCATGTCAAGCAGGCAGTCGGCCAGCCGCTCGCAGGCCGGGACATTGTGGGCGATATCAAGCACCACCGAAACCGGCCCCGGCAGCACCTCGAAGCGCCCGGCCAGTTGCGCTTCGGCCAGGCCGCAGCGCACCGCACTCTGGTCAACAGGCAGCCGCGCTTCGAGTTGTTCCAGGGCGCACAGGGCGCAGGCGGCGTTGGCATACTGGTGGGTGCCGCGCATTGCCGGCGGGGGCAGGGCGCAGCGCAATGATTGCCCCTGATAGTTCCACGAGTTCTCCGCCGGCCGGGCGGCAAAGTCGCGGCCGCGCACCAGCAGCCGGGCACCCAGTTGCTGGGCATGGGCAACAAGGCTCGCCGGCGGCTGCAAATCACCGCAAACGGCCGGCTTGCCCGGGCGCATGATGCCGGCCTTCTCGCGGCCGATCGATTCCCGATCGCCACCGAGATGCTCGACATGATCGATGCCGACCGAGGTGATTACCGCCACATCGGCGTCAAAGGCGTTGGTAGCATCAAGCCGGCCGCCGAGTCCTACTTCGAATATTACCGCGTCGCAGCGCTGCCTGGCAAAGGCGTCCGCCGCGGCCAGAGTTATGAACTCGAAATAGGTCGGCGGCACAAGTTGGGTGTTGGCGGTCAATGCCTGTTCGATGCGGGCGAAGCATTCGCACAGCAATTTTTCATCAGCGGGTGCACCGCCAATTGCGATCCGTTCGCGAAAGTCGATCAGATGCGGAGAGTAGAAGCAGCCAACCCGCCAGCCGGCCGCAGTGAGGATGCACTCGAGCATGCGCACCGTTGAACCCTTGCCGTTGGTGCCGGCAACGGTTATGACCGGCATCGTCAGTTGCAGGTCCAGTGCTTTCGCTACCCCATCAATCCGTTGGGTGCCCATTTCGAAGGAAGCCGGCTGGCGGGACTCGAGCAACTGCAGCCATTCGGTCAGATTCATCTTCATTTGCTTGTTCCGCCGCGCAGGCCGTTGATGATGTTGGCTATCGTGTTGCGCAACTGGCTGCGATGCACCACCATGTCGATCGCTCCGTGCTTGAGCAGAAACTCGGCGGTCTGGAAGCCTTCCGGCAACTCCTGCTTGACCGTTTCCCTGATCACCCGCGGTCCGGCAAAGCCGATCCTGGCTCCGGGCTCGGCGATCACCACGTCGGCAACCAGTGCGAAACTGGCCGCCACCCCGCCGGTGGTCGGATCGCACAGCACCGAAATGAACGGCAGGCCTCTTTTGCCGAGTTCAGCCTGGCCGCTGGTGGTCTTTACCATCTGCATCAGCGAGAGCATTCCCTCTTGCATGCGGGCGCCGCCGGAGGCGCAGCAGGCGATGAAACTGGCGCCGGTGTCGCAGCATTCGTCAATGCCGCGCAGGAAGCGTTCGCCGACCACCGATCCCATCGAACCGCCCATGTAGCCGAAGTCAAAGCAGGCGAGCACCGCCCTGCGGCCCTTGATGTTGCCGACATAGGTGCGCAGCGCTTCCCGGCCGGGATCGCCGCTGGCCGACTTCTTGAGTCGATCGCGGTAGGGCAGCTTGTCGGTGAACTTGAGCGTGTCGCGCGGTCTTATTGCCGCGCCGATCTCGACGGCTTCGTTGTCCGCGTCAAACAGCATGCGCATCCGCTGCACCGGATCCATGCCGTGATGGTGCTCGCACTTGGGACACACCCCCAGATTTGCAGACAGGGTCTTCTCGTAGATCGCGGCATCGCAGTTGGTGCACTTTTGCCAGAGCCCTTCCGGGATTTCGCGGCTGCGGCTGTTTTCCCGACTCCGGCGGATCGGCTCGAT
The DNA here is from genome assembly GCA_026710225.1 of Betaproteobacteria bacterium. GTDB lineage: Bacteria > Pseudomonadota > Gammaproteobacteria > Tethybacterales > Tethybacteraceae > JAPORI01. The sequence goes on along the minus strand of JAPORI010000068.1, from coordinate 17,934 downwards.
GATCTTGTCGATCCAGTTCATTGCAGCGCCGCCTTCATTTCCGAGACGATTTTGCCAATTGCCGATGCCGCCGCGCTGGTGCTGCCGGCTGCGGCGGCAGCCGCAACCAGACAGCTGCCAACTACCACCGCGTCAAAGCCGGCAGCAAGCGCCGCGCAATCCTGGGGAGTCGATATGCCGAAGCCGATCGCAATCGGCAGGCCGGTCTGCTTCCTGATCTTGGCGGCGGCGGCGAGAGCTTCGGAGTGGGATGCCTTGCCGGTGCCGGTAACTCCCTTGATCGAAACGTAGTAAAGGTAGCCGGAGGACTTTGCCGCGATGCTGGCAATGCGCTCCTCAGGCGTGGTCGGCGCGATCAGCGAGATGCGATCGACCCCCTCTTCGCCAGTAGCCGCCCCCAACTCGTCCGGGTCGCCGGCCGGCCAGTCCACTGCCAGCACTCCGGAGACCCCGGCCTGGTTGCATTCGCGGGCCAGCCGCGCCGGTCCAAAGCGCAGGAAGGGGTTGGCATAGCCCATCAGCACTACCGGCAACTTGCCGCCGCCATCCCGGTAACTTGCGGCGGCGGCCAGGGCGCTGGTCAGGGAGGCGCGGTTGGCTAGTGCCTGATCATTGGCGCGCTGGATCACCGGGCCGTCGGCAGCCGGATCGGAAAATGGCACTCCCAACTCGATGATGTCAGCGCCGGCGTCTTCCAGCGCATCCATCAGCGCGACGGTTGAGTCGGCTTGCGGAAAGCCGACCGTCATGTAGGGCACCAGCAGGGTGCGGCCGGTGCCTTGGGCAAAAGTGGTCGCCAGGGCGCTCACGATTGAATATCGATGCCGGCGGCTTCGGCAACCGTCTGCAAGTCCTTGTCGCCGCGGCCGGACAGGTTGATTACTATCTGCCCATCGGCGCCCAGTTCGCCGGCGAGTTTTTTGGCGTGGGCGATGGCATGGGCGCTTTCCAACGCCGGAATGATTCCCTCCAGCCGGCACAGGTCGTCGAACGCGGCCAGCGTTTCCGAGTCGGTTGCGGCCACGTATTCGGCTCGGCCCTGATCGCGCAGCCAGGCGTGTTCGGGTCCGACTGCCGGGTAGTCGAGGCCGGCAGCCAGTGAGGCGGTTGCCATGATCTGGCCGTGATCGTCCTGCATCACGTAGGTGCGCATTCCGTGCAGGATCCCGGCCGGTGCCCGGCCGGCCAGCGGCGCGGCGTGTTCGCCGCTTTCTATCCCCTGGCCGCCGGCTTCGACTCCGATCAGCCGCACTTGCCGGTCGGGGATGAACGGGTGGAAGATGCCAATCGCGTTCGAACCGCCGCCGACGCAGGCGACGACTGCATCCGGCATCTTGCCCAGGACCTGTTGAATCTGCTGCCGGCACTCCTTGCCGACCACTGCATTGAAGTCGCGCACCATCTGCGGATAAGGATGCGGTCCGGCTACCGATCCGATCGCGTAATGGGTGGAGTCAACATTGGTTACCCAGTCGCGCAGCGCCTCGTTGAGTGCGTCCTTGAGGGTGCGGCTGCCGGAGTCAACCGCCCTTACCTGTGCTCCAAGCAGCCGCATCCGGTAGACGTTGGGAGCCTGCCGGGCAATGTCCCGGCTGCCCATGTAGACCACGCATTCAATCCCGACCCGGGCGCACACGGTTGCGGTCGCAACTCCGTGCTGTCCGGCACCGGTCTCGGCGATTATCCGTTTCTTGCCCATGCGCTGGGCAAGCAGGATCTGGCCGACGGTGTTGTTGATCTTGTGGGCACCGGTGTGACTCAGATCCTCGCGTTTTAGCCAGATCCCGCAGCCATACTTTTCGCCCAGACGCTCAGCCCGGTAAAGCGGGGTGGGGCGGCCGACATAGGTGGCAAGCAACTCAGCCAGCTCGTCGCGAAACTGCTGCTGCCGGCCAATGCTCTGCCAGGCCAAAGCCAGTTGCTCAAGCGCCGGCTGCAGGGTCTCGGCAACGTATACGCCGCCGAAGGCACCGAAGCAACCGGGTGTGTCCGGCTGGCTTTCAGGCACGGGCGCTACTGGCCGCAGCCACGAATTGGCACACCAGCTGGGCATCCTTGCGCAGCGGATTGCCGGCCTGGCATACTCCGGAGGAGACGTCAACGCCGTAAGGATCGGTTGCCGCGATCGCCGCGGCGACGTTTTGCGGATTCAGGCCGCCGGCGATGATGATGTCCTTGCTGCGCTGAGCCGGTTTTGGCACCGCTGACCAGTCAAAGCCGGTTCCGGACCCGCCGCGCCGGCCGTCAAGCACCAGTGCCGCAGCGTCAGGATGAGAGCGCTCGGCCGCCAGCACATCATCGCTACTGCCCACCGCAACCGCCTTGAGATAGGGTCGGCCGAACGAGCAGCAGAATTCGGCACTTTCCCGGCCGTGAAACTGCAGCATCGCCGCGCCAATCCGGGCGAGAAAAGACATGACCGCCTCGGAGCCGGCATCAGCAAACAGCAGCACCGGCATCACGAAAGACGGCAGGGCGCGGCTGATTTGCACCGCCTGCGGCACATCTATCTGCCGGGCGGCTCCGGCTGCCGCGCAGACCATGCCGATTGCATCGGCACCAGCGGCTGCGGCGCGATTTGCATCTTCCGGGCTGGTTACTCCGCAGATTTTCACTTTGGGACGCATCCGCCAGATTCTATTGAAAGGCAATCACTTGGCTGGAGGCGGCTTGTGCAGATAAAATACATGCGCAGCGTGTGGGCTGGACGGCCGCTTCCGCAACCGGGAGAGGAAAGTCCGGACTCCGCAGAGCAAGGATGCCGGGTAATTCCCGGGCGCCGCGAGGCGACGGAAAGTGCAGCAGAGAGAATACCGCCGATGGCGTCTTCGGACGCACAGGCAAGGGTGAAAGGGTGCGGCAAGAGCGCACCGCGCAGCTGGCAACAGGTGTGGCACGGCAAACCCCATCCGGAGCAAGGCCAAGAAGGGACGCTGATGCTGCTCGCATAGTCCCGGGTAGGCCGCATGAGGCTGTCGGTGACGGCAGTCCCAGATGCATGGTCGTCCTCGACAGAATCCGGCTTACAGGCTCGCACGCTGCTTTTTTTGTCTTATACTTTTCGATATGGCTGAAGAAAACGAACGGCAGACAACTGCCAACTTCCCGGATCTTGACGAATGTCTGAAAGGCTTCAAGGCCAACGCGGCCGCGTTGCTTGAGCGCTGCGATCTGGTTACCCGCCGCGAATTCGAGGTGCAAAAAAGGCTGCTTGAACAGGCGATGACCAAACTTGCAGCCGTTGAGGCCAAACTGGCCGAGTCCGGTGCCGGTTCTGATTCGAACAAGTCCGACCAGTCCGACTAGATTGCCTGTTTTCCCACGCCCGGCGGCAAGCGCCGGGCGCCGGGTCTTACATCTTTTCGAGTTCTACCGAGATGCTTTCCGGATAGTTGTAGTGGGTGGTCATGATGATGTCGGTGAACAGGCCGGCGACCATGTTGCCGGTATTTGCCACCGGCGTCAACTCGAGGGTCGCATCCTTGAAGCCTTTCTTGTGGCACACCACCGTGATTGGCATCCGGCTGCGACGGACGTTGTAGGTGGTGTCGCCAGCGACGACCTCGGCAAACTTGACCTCGCGGTGGTCAAAGAACGAGCACACCGCATGCGGAGGATTGCTCTCGACCGCAATCGACTGGTAGGATCCTTCGAAAAGCGACGTGCAGCCGGCGGAAGCCAGCGCGGCGGCGGCGACGACGATTAGTTTCTTCATTTTGCTTATCCTCGTATGAGTTGCACGGACTATGGCCGATATTATAAGCCCTGTGCCGGTGAAAATACCGAGCCAGCATGTCTGCAACCGGCCGCCATCCGTCGCTAGCCCACCTGTATGGGCGGCTGCCGGCTGCCGACTTCCTTGCCCAATGCCCGGTCTCCCGAGCCTATTTCCATAAGGTGCTCGCCGCTGCCGAGCGGGGGCGGTTTGCGGTTTTCGGCTACGGTTCGCTGATGTGGGAGCCGGGCTTTGCGCCGGCTTTCGCCCACCCGGCGCTGCTTTACGGCTACAGCCGCCGGCCGTGCATCAAGTCGACCGTCTACCGCGGCACGCCGCGCCGACCCGGGCTGGTGTTTGGTCTCGATGCCGGCGGCTGCTGCCGCGGCCTGGCTTTGGGCCTGCCGGCGGCCGGCCGCCGGCAAATCATTCGCCGGCTGTTCGTGCGCGAGATGTTTCAGGGCGTCTACCGGCCGGTCATTACCCGGGCGCACTGCATTGGCCGGCCGGCTGTGCGCTGTCTGACCTTTGTTGCCGATCGCTCCAGCCCGGCCTATGCCGGTGGGCTTGGCATCGGCCGGGTGCGGCAGATGGTGCTGGCTGCCGCCGGCAGCCGGGGCAGCTGTCTGGACTACTGGCGCCAGACTGCGGTGCGGCTCGGCGAGAGCGGAATCAGGTGGGATCCGGGCTTCGACCTGGCCGCGACCGTCCCCGGCCGCCGCAGCTGACCGGCCTGGCGCCGGTCGGCAGCCGGCAGCCGCGGGCGCTGATCCTGGGGTCGTTTCCGGGTCGCGCCTCGCTGGCCGACGGCAAATACTATGCTCATCCGCGCAACCAGTTCTGGCCGATCATGGCCGAGCTTTTCGGCTTTGGCGCCCAACTTCCTTATCAGCAGCGGCTGGCGCACCTGGCAGCGCGGCGGATTGCGCTTTGGGATGTGCTGGCATCGGCCCGGCGCGTCGGCAGCGCCGATGCCCGGATAGAAACATCCTCGATGCGCAGCAATGACATCGCCGGATTGTTCGACAGCACCTGTCCGCCTGTGGCAGTCGCTCTCAACGGCGGCTTTGCCGGGCGCGCCTGGCAGCGCTATCTGGATGCCAACCGGCCGGTGGCGCAGCTGCTGGCTGATGCGACGGTGATGGTGATGCCCTCGACTTCGCCGGCCTACGCAAGCAAGAGCAAGGATGCCAAACTCGAGCAGTGGCGGCAACTGGCCCGGGTTCTTGATCGAGTTGACAACTGAGCGGCGGCGGCCGGCCGCTGCCTTTGGCACTCAGGAGCCGGAAGGATCCTCCTGGGGCTGTTTGGCAATCGGCGCGACACTCACTAGCAGGAAATCGATTTTGGCCTTGGCGATGATCAGGATGCGGCCGGGGATCATTCCCAGTTCGGGTATGAACCAGACTTCGTTGCTGTGATCTTCTTCCTCTCGCTTGAAGGCAATTGCCTCGAACTCACCGGCCGGGACCGTGATCGTTTGACTTTCCGGGTTCCTCTTGTAAAGGTAGGGCCTGCTGCGCTTGCCGTCGGTGAACAGCACTTCTATGGCGCTTTCTTCGGCGCGTTCGGGAAACGCGTAAAACAGATAGTTCAAGGTCAGCGGATCGGTTATTTCTCCGCCGGCCGCAAACGGTTCGCTCGAAGCGCTGCCCTTGTAATTGATTCTGATTAGGCTTTCGGCTCTGTCGATCTCGCTGATTTGCTCGGCATCCTTGCGCCGGTGAAAGTAGCGGTCCATTTCCAGCCGCTGGCTGGCTTGGTCGAGCCGGCCTTCACTGGTCCTGAAGACATCACCGGTGCCCAGCAGCGCCGCCATGCCGATTGCGGTGGCGTTACTTTCGAACTGGTAGGTCGAGTCTTCTCCAAACACCAGCCGGTCCTCGACGTCGGCGATGTGGATGCCGCCAAACAGCATCTGATAGCGGACGATCACATCGTCGGGCGCAGCCTGTCCGGCCAGCGGCAGGAATCCGGCCACCAAAGCCAGCACAGCAGCCCAAAACTTCATCTTCATTCCGGCAAATCGACCCGGCCGGCCAGGATGTCCTTGATCACCTGCGGATACATCATATGCTCGGCGGCCAGAACCCGCTCTTGCAGGGTTTGCGGGGTGTCCTCGGGACGAATCTTGACTTTTGCCTGACGGATTATCGGACCCTCGTCGAGTTCGGGGATGATCCAGTGGGCGGTGCAGCCGTGTTCCTTCTTGCCGGCGGCCAGTGCCCGGGCGTGGGTGTCCAGACCCTTGAAGTCCGGCAGCAGGGATGGATGCAGATTGACGATGCGGCCTTTGAAGCGGTCGATGAATGCGCCGGACAGGATGCGCATGAAGCCGGCCAGTGCGACCAGGTTGCAGCCGGCCGCTTCGATGAAACCAGCCATTGCGTCTTCCCATTCGGTGCGTCCGGCAAATGCCTTGCGCTCGATCGCGGCAATCTGGATTCCGGCCGCGCGCGCTATATCCAGGCCGCCGACACCGGAGCGGTTTGATACTACCGCCTTTACCGGCACGCCGGCTTCAAGGATCGCAGCCAGATTGCTGCCTTTTCCTGAGATCATTACCGCCAGAACCAGATTGTTTGAATCAGTCGATGACAATTTTCGGCCCTTCCTGTGAGGAAGCGCCGATTGTTCCAATCGGCCAGGCTTCGACCCCGATTTCGTTCATTGACGCCAGTGCCGCCGGCTGCTGATTGGCAGCCACAATTGCGACCATCCCGATGCCGCAGTTGAATACCCGGCGCAGTTGCGCATCATCGATTGCTCCGGCTTCGGCCAGCCACCTGAATACCGGCGGCAGCGATAACTGCTTGCCATCAATGCGGGCGCTCAACTCATCCGGAATCACTCGCGCCAGGTTGCCGGCCAGCCCGCCGCCGGTTATGTGCGCCATAGCGTGCAGGCCGCCGGCTTTGCGCAGGCGTTCGGCTGCCTGCACATAAAGGGCGGTCGGTGCCAGCAGCGCTTCGGCCAGCGGCTTGCCGTCGAGCTGTTCGGCTTCGATGTCGATGTCGCGCTCGGCGATTATCTTGCGAATCAGGCTAAAGCCGTTGCTGTGCGGACCGGTTGCGGCCAGGGCGATTAGCGCGTCGTTTTCACGCACCTGGCCGGCTCCGAGCAGCTGGGCACGCTCGGCGAATCCGACCGCAAAGCCGGCCAGATCGAATTCGCGCCCGGCAAACAGTCCCGGCAGTTCGGCGGTCTCGCCGCCGGCCAGCCGGCAACCGACCTCGGCGGCGGCGGCGGCAATCGATTCAATGACTTCGGCGGCCTGTTGCTCGTCCAGATGCGCGCAGCCGTAGTAGTCGAGAAAATAGGCCGGCGTCGCGCCGCAGCAGACCAGATCGTTTACGCACATCGCCACCAGATCAATGCCGGCGGTGCGCAGCCGGCCGCTGGCATTGAGCAGCTTGAGCTTGGTGCCGACTCCGTCGCAGCAGGCGACCATTACCGGATCCGTGAGTCCGGTGGGCAGATCGAGCACTGCGGCAAAGCCGCCGAGTGCTCCTGCCGTCTCCGGCAACTTGCCCAGCCGCTCGGCGAGCCGGTCGCCGGCGGCGATGTCAACGCCAGCGCGGCTATAGACGGCGGAATCTTCCACTACTTGGAGGTGATTTGCATACAAGAGCGCGGATTCTAATTCCGCCGCTTTTCTTAAAATCCAGCCAATGCCCATCTTGCCGACTATCCGGCGGCGATTGCCGTGAACGATGCCCGCCCCGACTACCGCCGGCTGCTGCCGGCTGCTGGTGCGGCTGTGCTTGCCGCGCTGCTGCTGTTTGCAGCCCGGGATGCACTGGTCCCCTTCGTGATCGGAACCCTGGCCGCATACATCTGCGCGCCGGCGGTAGCGAGGCTGTCTTGCCATATGCCCCGCCCGGTTGCGGCGCTGCTGCTTACCGCTGCCGCGTTACTGCTGGCGCTGGCGGTGCCGCTGCTGCTGGTTCCGGTGCTGGTGTTCCAGGTCTTCGAACTGCTGGCGCTGCTGCCGGATGCGGTTGATGCGTTGCGCAGCCGTCTTGCCGCGCTGCTGCCGGAGGCGGCCGATTTCCAGCCGGCCGGCTTCAAGGGCATCCTGTCTGATCTTGCCGAATACGCCGGCTCGGCCGGCTCGGCGGTGGCTGGGGTTTTTTCCTGGCTGGGCACCGGCATCAAGGCGGTGGTGGTGGCGCTGGCTACCCTGCTGATCATGCCGCTGGTGATGTTCTACCTGCTGGCCGACTGGCAGCGGGTGCTCGAACGCGGCCGGCTGTTGCTGCCGGAAGCGGTGCGCGCCCCGGTGCTGGAAGTGCTGGCGATCTGCGATCGGGTGCTGAGTGAATTCCTGCGCGCCCAGTTGCTGGTGATCGTGATCATGATGGTTGTCTATTCGCTGCTGCTGGCGATCGCCGGCGTTTCCTATCCGGTGGCGCTCGGAGCGATCAGCGGCTTGCTGTCATTCATTCCCTATGCAGGTTTTTTAGTTGGCCTGGTGCTGGCGGTGACGGTTGCCGCGCTTGATTTTTCCGGCTATGCGATATTGCTGTGGGCGGCCGGAGCGATGACGGCCGGAGCGCTGCTGGAAAGTTTCCTGATCACGCCCTGGCTGATTGGCGAGCGGATTGGCTTGGGTCCGGTCGCGGTGATGCTGGCGCTGGCGGTAATGGGCAGCGCCTTCGGTTTTGTCGGGGTGCTGATCGCGATTCCGGCCGCGGCGATCGTCGTCGCCCTGGGACGGCACTACCGCGAGCGCAGCTCGGAAAGCGGATAGATGAGCCTTTTTGCGCTTGATGAACTGGACGCGCCGACTTTCGACAATCTTGGAGCGGCGCAGGGGCAGGAGGAAGCGGTGCGCCTGCTCAGGCAGATAGCTGCGGGGGAGAGTCGGCCGGGCGCCTATCTGTGGGGCGATGAGGGCTTTGGCAAGAGCCATCTGCTGGCCGCTGCCGCCGATCTGGCCGACCGCAACGGTCTGTCGATCATCCGGCTGGGCGAGGCCAATCGACCGGCGGCCGGAACCTCTTCCGGCGGCAGCCTGCTGCTGGTCGATGATGTTGAGGAACTCGGCGAGGCCGGTCAGGCCGAACTGCTTTCCCTGCTTGCCGAGAGCATCGATGGCGAGCAGGCGGCCGCGGTCGTCGCCGGCGCGGTGCCGGCGCGGATGCTGTCGCTGCGTGCCGATGTGCGCACCCGCATCGAGCAGTTGCAGCCGGTGCGGCTGGGCCGGCTTGCCGATGCGGAACTGGAAAGGGCGCTGGTTGTCTATGCCAGACGCTTGGGCCGGGTGGTCGATGCCCGGGTCACCCAGTTGCTGGTGCACAACTGTCCGCGCAACATGGTTACTCTGGTCAAGGCGCTGCGGGCGGTCGATCGCTTTGCGCTTGATTCGAACCGCAAGTTCAGTGTCGGCACGGTCAGGTCCTGGCTGGCCAACCGCAGCCAGTTGTTTTAGGATTAGGGCATGGGAATCGGCAGGCCGCATTATCTGGGCAGTCCAGACTACCAGCACTCCTCACCGCCGGCGGTGGGGGTGCTGCTGGTCAATCTGGGCACGCCGGCGGCGCCGACTGCCGCCGCCTTGCGTCCGTGGCTGCGCCAGTTCCTGTCCGACCCGCGGGTGATCGAGTTGCCGCGGGCGCTGTGGTGGTTCGTGCTCAACTGCCTGATCGTGCCGCTGCGTTCGCCCAAGTCGGCCGAGGCCTATCAGCAGGTGTGGGACAAGGATGGCTCGCCGCTGATGGCGATCTCGCAGCGCCAGCGCGATCTGATTGCCAGAGAACTGGCCGACGAGCCGGTTGCAGTCGAGCTGGGCATGTCATATGGTCAACCCTCGATTCCCTTCGCCTTGCGCCGGCTGCACGAACGCAACTGCCGGCACCTGATCGTGCTGCCCCTCTATCCGCAGTATGCGGCCAGCACCATCGGTTCGGTTTTTGACGCGGTCGCCGACGAATTGAAATCCTGGCGCTGGGTGCCGCATCTGCGCATGGTTTCCGGTTACTGCCAGCAGCCTGAATACATCGATGTGCTTGCCGATTCCCTGCGCAAGCACCGTGCCGAACACGGTGCACCGCGTCTGACCGTCTTTTCCTTTCACGGCACGCAACTGGCTGCACTGCAACAGGGAGACCCCTATCACTGCCAGTGTCACCGCACCGCCCGGCAGGTAGCCAAGGCACTTGAACTTGGTCAACACGAGTGGCTGGTAACATTCCAGTCGCGCTTTGGCAAGGACCCGTGGTTGCAGCCGTATACCATCGATGTCATGCAGCAGCTGCCCGGCAAGGGAATCAAGGATGTCCAGGTGGTGTGTCCGGCCTTTGCCGCCGACTGTCTGGAAACGCTGGAAGAGATTTCCGGGGAAAACCGCGATGAATTCGTCAAGGCCGGCGGCGAGAAGTTTTCCTATGTGCCGGCGCTCAACGAGAGTGCGGCGCACATTTCTTTTCTGGCTGAACTGCTGCGCAAGGAAGCCGGCGACTGGTTTGCGCAACTGGGCCACGAGCGCGACGCGCAGCATCTTGCCCGGCGTGAGGAGCACTTCCGGCAGACTGAACAGGTTACCGTCGGCAAAGTTGGATTTAAAGTCGCAGAATCAGAGCAACAACAGCGGCAAGACCAGGAGTCCTGAAATACGCAATCGGCTGGTTCAGGCGTGTAACGCCTTTCAGACAATATTGCAACAATATGGATAGGAGCGGCTTGAAGTGCAGCCGATTCATTGTCTGAATCGGGTCAACTGGTGCTAGAATAGAGGCATGTTCCTAAATGACATTTCCCTGCCGGCCAGATTTGCGCTGATTGGCGGCCGCTCCCGCCGGCGCTTTGGCGGGCTGATTGCGTTGCTGGCTTGCTTTTTTCTGCTTGTGGGCGTCGCCCCGATTACGGCTGCCTTTGCCCAAAAGAAAGATGATGATGACGAAAAGAAACTCCCGTGCAACTTCCTTTCCGGGCAGTTCTTCCGCAAGGCGACTTCCGACGACATCACCAGATGCCTGATCAATCACGATGCATCTGCGGCCAACATAAACACCAAGGCTGAAAACGGGGTTACCCCGCTGCATCTGGCAGTTGCCTTCAACACCGAACCCAAGGTGATCAGGGCGCTGCTCGCCGGCGGTGCCGATGTTGCCTTGCGCGACCAGTATGGCAAGACGCCGTTGCATCTGGCCGCAGGCAAGAATCCGCAGGCCAGGATAATCGAGGCCCTGCTCAATGCCGGTTCCAGCGTGGAAGAGCGTTCCGACGGTGGCCTGACCGCCTTGCACTGGGCGGCCATCGGCAATCCGACCGCAGCGGTGGTCAAGTTGCTGATAAGGTCGGGGGCGCAGATCAACGAGCGCTCCGATGACGGTGCGACGCCGCTGCATTTTGCCGCGGCCAACAATCCTGACCACAAGGTCATAGAGGAACTGTTGGAAGCCGGAGCCGATGTCGCATTGCGCGATGACGAGCAGTTCACGCCGCTGCACATGGCGGCGATAAGCAATCCCTCGCCGCGGGTCATCAAGAGTCTGATCGCGGCCGGCGCCGACATCAACAGTATCGATGTCAATGGCGATAGCGCCTTGCATCTTGCGATCGCCAACAATCCGGAGAGCCGGGTGATAGAGGCCCTGAAGGTTCCCGGGTCCGAGGAGATCGGAATAGTCGAACTCACCGGCCTTTACATTTCCCGGTTCGTCAACCTGGCGCTCGACTAGCGACTTTCCTTTTTCTGTGTTTCAGATTCGGCGGCCGCCGCCGGGTCGGCCGGCTTGCCGCTTTCCCAGTTGATGCCGGCTTGCTCAAGTTTTCTTGCCAACTCGGCCATCGCCGCTTCGGCCGCTTTGTGGTTGGCGGCGCGGGCAACCAGATCTGAGCGGTATTTGCCGGCGATGAATTTCGGATAGCTTCCCATCTGCACATCCGGGAACTGCTGCTGAACTTTTGCCAGCAGATTGGCTATTTCGCTTTCGCCCACCGCAACTCTCAGTGAGCAGGATGCGATTGCCGTAGCCGCCGGCAGCCCGGCGAGCACGACTTCAAGCATTGCCGCAAAAATGAACGGGACTCCGGCAAGCACGAAGACATTTTCGATTTGAAATCCGGGTGCGGCAGTTGCCGAACACTTTATCAGGCTGCTGCCATCGGGAACATCGGCCATGCGCAGCCGGGCTTCGAGTGCTTGCTCGCTGCTAGCCTTGCTCGTGGCGCGCAGGGCGCGTTCGGTCTCTTGCGAGCGGATCAGTTGCACCGAGAATGCCTTTGCGACTGAGGCGGCGGTTATGTCATCGTGGGTGGGGCCGATGCCGCCGGAAGTGAATACGATGGCGTGGCTGCTGCGCAGTTCGTTGAGGGCGGTGATGATCGCATCCTGCTGGTCGGGGACGATCCGGCATTCGCGCAAGGGGATGCCGTGCGCATCGAGCTTTCTAGCCAGCAATGCGATGTTTGCCTCGACGGTGCGGCCGGACAGGATTTCGTCGCCAATCACCAGGAAAGCCGCCTGGGATGGTGCTGAATTCGAATCAGTTTTCATCGAGCAGTTCGATTATTATGCGCCGGTTCAGGCGTCCCTTCTTTTCGATCCTGGCAATGCGCATTGCTCCCACTTCGCCGCTGCGCGCAACATGGGTGCCGCCGCAGGCCTGCAAATCAATGCCGGCGATCTCGACCAAGCTTATCCGGTTGGCCGTTGCCGGCGGTCGCACCGCCATGGTCCTGATCAGTTCCGGCCGGGAGGCCAGATAGTCCTGATCCACCCAGCGGGTGGTTACTGGTGCATCGGCGCCAACAAATTCATTGAGTTTAGCTTCGATGGCAGCGCGCTCGGGCGGCTCGGGGATGTCGAAATCTATCCGGCCGCGCAGCGGCTGGAAGCTGCCGCCGGTAACCGTTTCGGCAACTGCCGCGCACAACAGATGCATCGCGGTGTGGGTGCGCATGATCTTGTAGCGGCGCGGCCAGTCGATCCGAGCGGTCAACTGTTGACCGCGCTCGGGGCTATCCTCACCGTCCAGGCAGTGCAGGTGCGCGGCGGTTTGCCGGTCGCGGACGGTGTTGGCAACCGGATAGACAGTTCCATCGGCGGCAATCAGCTCGCCGGTGTCGCCGGGCTGGCCGCCGCTGGCGGCGAAGAATACGGTTTGATCAAGGATGACGCCTTCGGTTTGAATATCGACAACGGTCGCTGCGCATTCGCAAAGCCGCGGCTGATCGCGATAGAGTTCCGTAGTCGGTGTTGCCATCAGTTCTCGCTGGTTGGCTTGCGCTCGGCAAGCAGTGCCGATGCGAATTCTTCCGGGGCAAAGGCAAGCAGATCGTCGGAGCCTTCGCCGACGCCCAGATAGCGCACCGGCCGCGGTCGGGCGGCGGCTATCGCCAGCAGCACTCCGCCGCGGGCGGTGCTGTCGAGCTTGGTTACCGCCAGAGCGGTTACACCCACCGCCTGGTCAAAAGCCTGCAACTGCGAAACCGCGTTCTGGCCGGTGTTGGCATCGAGGGTGAGGATAACTTCGTGGGGCGCACCCGGCAGCGCCTTGCTTACCGCCCGCTTGATTTTTTGCGCTTCGGCCATCAGGGCGCGGTTGTTGCTCTGGCGGCCGGCGGTATCGATCAGGGCGAGGGTTGCATTTTCGGAGACCGCCGCGCCGATTGCGTTGTATGCGACGGAAGCCGGTTCCCGTTCGCCGGTTACGATGCGAGCCTTGTCTCCGAGGCGCTCGGCCCAGAAGGTGAGTTGTTCGCTGGCGGCAGCGCGGAAAGTGTCGCAGGCGGCTAGCACCACCCGGCCGCCGGCCTCGATTTCGGCTCTGCCGATTTTTGCGCAGGTGGTGGTCTTGCCGCTGCCGTTGGCTCCGACCATCATGATGATGTGCGGCTGGCTGCGGCTGGCCGGTTGAGCTTCGTGCAACTTGCCCAGAGTCTGTGCAAACTCGGCGTGCACTGCGTTGCCTACCGCGGCCAGATTGGGTGAGGTGCCGGCTCTTTGCCGCGCTCCTTCAACAAAGGCGCGGGCGGCGGCAGTGCCGGCGTCGGCGGCCAGCAGGCCGCGTTCCAGTTCGCGCCAGATCTGTTCCAGATCCGATTGCGCCAGGGCATCGGCCACCTTGCCGCGCAGTCGCGCCAATCCGGCGCGCAAAGACATGATCGCGATTGACCCGGTTGCTATCCGGCCGCCGCCGGCAGCGCGATGCCGGCAAACAGCAGTGCTCCCAGCCAGTGGTTGAGCCTGAATGCCAGCAAGCAGCGGCCGCGGTCGCGTTGTTTGATCATGCGCAGGTATCTAGCCGCCATTCCGAAGCCCAGGCCGCAAGCCAGATAGAAGCCGAAGGGCGCGCCGACAACTATGCCATGGGCGATCATCAGCGCCAGCAGCAGGAAGTAGCAGCAGGCCACCGCCAGCACCACCCGCTTGCCGAACAGGATGGCCGAACTGCGGTTGCCGGCCGCCAGATCGTCCTGCAAATCCACCATCGCATAGATGGTATCATAGGCCAGCACATGAAACCAGTTGGCCGCAACCAGTAGCCAGGCGGACCCGGGCACCGATCCGGTAACATGCGCAAACGCGATCGGTATCCCGCAGCCAAACGCAATTCCCAGATGCGCCTGCGGCAGATGGGTGATGCGCTTGGCTAGCGGATAGGTTGCCGCGACTGCCAGAGCGACAATCGCCCAGATGCGCGCCGCCGGCGCCAGCAGCAGCCACAGCCCCAGGCAGCAGCCCAGCAGGGCGGCTGCGACCAGACAGGCTTCCCCGACACTGATCCTTCCTGATGCCAGCGGCCGGTTGCGGGTGCGTTCGACCTGGGCATCCAGGCGCCGGTCGGCGATGTCGTTGATGCAGCATCCGAACGAGCGGGTGCAGATGACGCCGGCGACGAACAGCGCGACATTGGCCGGCTGCGGCGGTGCACCGGCCAGCCACAGCGCCCACAGGGTCGGCCACAGCAGCAGCAGCCAGCCAGCCGGCTTTTCCAGCCGCGCCAGTCGCGCGTAATCGGCCAGTCGCGCTGCGATCCGCACACTCATGCCAGGCTCGCGGCGGCAACTGCCACCTCTTTGGGGTCGGCGCGGTTGGCGCAGGCTTTGGCGACCGTCTGGCGAAAGGCGCGGGCGCCCTGCTTGCAGGCGGCCACTCCCATCAGCGGCGCAAACAGCATCCGCGCCGCAGCACCGGCAGCCAGCTGTCCGGCGCAGTAGTCAAGATAGGATGCGATCGCGTCTGCGACATCGATCCGGCAGCCGCGTGTCGCGGCGATTTCGGCCAGCAGCAGTGTGCGGCGCACCGCCGCCCGGCCGATCATCACTCCGTCGACCCCGCGTCCAATCAGATCGGCCGCCTGCTGCTGGCTGTCGATGCCGCCGTTGATGATCACCGGAAATGATCCCAGTCGCTGTTTGAGGCGCAGCACCCGATCGTGATCCAGTGGCGGCCGGGTGCGGTTTTCCTTCGGATTGAGGCCAGCCAGCCAGGCGCGCCGCGCGTGCACGATCAGCGCATCGCAGCCGGCGGCCAGCACGCAGTCTGCGAACTGATCCAGACCGGTTTGGGCATCCATATCATCGATGGCGATCCGGCACTTGACCGTCACCGGAATCGAAACCGCATCCTTTGCTGCCGCCAGGCAGGCGGCTACCGTCTGCGGTTCGCCCATCAGGCAGGCTCCGAAGCCGCCGCCGGCCACCCGCGGACTCGGGCAGCCGCAGTTGAGGTTGATTTCGGCGTAGCCAAGTTGCTCGGCGCAGCCGGCGGCGTGCGCGAACTGGCCGGGTTCGCGACAGCCCACTTGCAGCGCAACCGGCTGCTGGCGTGGATCGCAAAGCAGCCGCTTTGCTGGTGTGCCGGCGAGTGCCGCGGCCGGAATCATTTCCGTATACAGCAGCGCCGGCGGACACAAAAGTCGCCACAGGTGTCGGGCATGGGTGTGCGAATAGCGCATCATCGGCGCGACGCACAGTGATCTGTCAATAGCGGCAGGCGCCGGCTGCATTTTTTTAGGGGGCCGCAACCGGGCCGGACGAACTCATCGTCTGGATTGTTGTTCTTGGTGGTTGGAAGTGATTCGGTTGAAGTTCAAGTGCGCAACGCAACTGTTGTTGCGAGGATATTGTAACGCAACTTGTTGGACCGGTTGAATCCCGGCCAGCTAGCCGGGCAAGCCTTGCGGCTAGACCAGCGTTTCCATTTTTTCGCCCGCCGGTTGCCGGTTGTCTTGCACCTGAAAGGATGTTTCGGTTTGCACCTGGTCGGCGAAGGTGGTCTCCTTGCCCACGGTTACCTTGATCCCGCAGCGCTCTGCCTGCTTGATCAGGCGTTGGGCATCAACAGCCGATTCCTCGCCGAGCACTGAATCGGCAATCAGTTGCGCACCGTCTTCCATGAGCTTGGTTGCATCGAGCAGCGCCTTGCGGATGTGCCCTTCGTCAGCGGCAGTGAAGTCATTGCTCTTGACCAGGTCCAGATAGGGATTGTTCATCTTGGTGTCGCCGAAGTTCTTGAAGTTGCCGTCCTTGACCAGCTGCTGCATCTGGGGACGCGCGGGAACATAACTGACATCCTGCAATCTGGACAGCAGCAAGGCTGCCAGATCGATGCGCTGGGCGAATTTTGCCTGCCGGGCCGGATCCATGTCCGGGTGACCAGCCGCGATGATGCGCTGCGCGCCGTTGGGCGTTTCGGCTATGCAGGCCGCGTCGGTAAGGGCGGTGGCGATGTTGCGAAAGTGCCGTTTCTGGCCGCCGTTTCTGATGTCGAGTTGCTGCAAAAAGAAATCGGTGAGTTCCTCGCGGTTGCCGGTTTTTTCCATGATTTCCCGGGCGCGGGGCACGACATTGGCATTGTTGAGAATCGATCCGGCCTGGTTGATCAAAATCGATGCCTCCGGATCACGCAAGATCACCCGGTCGTTTCCGGCCAGCGCTTCAATTCGCTCCTTGCGGCTGCCGCTGCCGGCGCTGGCGGGCGCGGCTGTTGCCTTGCCGGGACTCTTGTTCTTGAAGATGCCGAGCAATGACTTCTTGGCCGACTTGGCCTTGCCGGCATCCTTGCCGGTTGCCCCTTGCCGATTCAAAGCCTGCTGCTTTGCCGCCTCGGCATAAGTCTTGAGGTTGTGCAACAGGCGGCTGGCGCTGTTGCCTTTCTCGCCGAGTTTCCAGGCCGATATGTTTGCGGCTGTCTGCGCGCCGGGCCGGGCCTCCTTGCTGCGCGACGAGACAACTTCAGTGGCGCTGCCCTGAAACTGCCCGGTGGCAGTGGCGGTGCTGGCAACTTCGGCATTCGGATTGACTGATGCCGGGTTGCGATCACCGGTTACGCTGGGAATGGACATAAGGAACCTCCTTTCATTTGCTTTCATTTTTATTATACCACACCGGCTGCCGATTGGGCAAGCGGTCCTGCTGCCCGGCCAATTTGCCGATGGTTGGAAAATAATGCTCATGTTTGCGGTTTCAGGGCAAGAGCGTGCCGATGGCTAGTTGCCAGCCGCATCCTTTGCAAAAGACCGCCGCGGCGTTGCCGGACAAGCCGGGGGTCTATCGCTTTTTTGATCGGGGCGATGTGTTGCTGTATGTGGGCAAGGCCGGCTCGCTGCGCAAGCGGGTGCGCAGTTATTTTGGCAGCCGCAGCCGGCTGACGCCGCGCATTGCAATGATGGTGGATGAAACGGTCCGGCTCGAGACCACCATTACCCCCACTGCCGATGATGCCCTGCTGCTGGAAAACGATCAGATCAAGGCGCTGCGGCCGCGCTACAACATTCTGTTTAGGGATGATTCAACCTATCCGTATCTGAAGATTTCCGCCCACCGCTATGCGCGGCTGGCGTTTTATCGCGGCAAGCCGGATGCCGGCTGCTTCGGGCCGTTTCCCAACTCCCGAGCGGTAAAGGAGAGCATCCGCCTGCTGCAACGAGCTTTTCGGCTGCGCACCTGTTCGGATGCGATGCTTGCCAATCGCAGCCGTCCGTGCATGCTCTATCAGATCGGCCGCTGTTCGGCTCCTTGCGTCGGGCTGATCGACGAGCCGGAATACGGCAAGGATGTCGCCGCCGCCCGCGCCTTCATGCGTGGCTCATCTTCACAGGTCAGTGCCGATCTGGCTGCGCAGATGGAGCAAGCCAGCGCAGCGCGCGACTATGAGCGCGCCGCCCGGTTGCGCGACAGCATCAATGCGCTGGCCGAAGTGCGCCGCCGCAGCGCGGTTTCCGGCGGCGCAGCCGATGCCGATTTCATCGGCGCGCATTGCGCCG
>JAPORI010000126.1 GCA_026710225.1 Betaproteobacteria bacterium | reverse complement strand
CCGCCTGATTGCCAGCGCCAGTTGCTGGTCTTGCCATGGCCCGGCCGGCAAGCCGTCTATATAACCGGTAGCGACGATTCTGGTTTCCGGCACCTGTATCCCGACGGTGCCGGCAAGTTGCATCATTGCGAATTCGTTTTCGACCAGATGCGGATATTGCGGTGCCGGCAGCTTGATGATCCACGAGCCGCCGCGGCCGGTAGCCGGCAAGGTGAACCGGTCCGACTCTTGCAACTGCGCCGAGAACTTCATCTGCACCCCGGCCAGCGAGAAGCGCAGCCGTGCCCCGGCACTTGTGGTGGTAGTGCCGGCGCTAGCCGGTCGGGTAGCCAGCAGTTCTTCGAGTTCGCGGTCGTTGTCGGCTTGCAACTTCACCGCACCGGGCAGATCAGTGCCGAGCAGCCAAAGCAGCATGAACTCGTCATGAGTGCTGATTTTGCTTTGCTTGGCGATGTAGGTGCGCAGGCTGCCCTCCGGCAGCAGGTTGGCGAAAAAGGCTGGTGCCCTGCCGCGGCTGCTGCGGCTGCCAGGCAGCAGGCTGCCGTCAGCTGCCTTGAACGACAGGCTCAGCACCGCCGGTCTTGCATCAGCGGTGTAGCGCTCGTTGAACATGAAGCGCAGCCGCTGGTCGGCGTGCTGGATCAGGGTGCCCACTGATTTGTCGTGCAGCAGCACATCCAGGGCTGAGGTGTCAGTCTGCGGCCTGATCATCGATCTGATACAGCGGCTGCTGCGAATTTGTTTCCCGGATTTCAGCCTTTACTGCCGCCAGTTTCCGACGCGGCACCAGCACCGGCTCCAGTTCCAGGACCCGGGCAATTTCAAGAATGGTTGAAGCGAGCGGATCGATCTTGCCGTTTTCGATGTTGGACAGGTGGCTTTGCGCCAGCGAGGTTCGGCGGGCAAGCTCCTGCTGGCTCAGCCGCCGCTGCTTGCGCTCCTGGGCGAGCATGGCGCATATCCGGGCAGTGCTGTCTGGCTTTGATGTTCGGGACATGATATATATTTGAAAATATATTTTATAGATAATATAAATTCAAATGTATATTCTAGCATGAGAAGTAACCGGTAGTTCAGCCGTCAGGCCTCCCAAAGCATACTGATAGGCAGCGCAAACAGTCGTTTGTCAAAGCGCATCGTCAGCATCTGGGCATACATGTGCAAGCGTTCCTGCCGGCGCTGCATGTTCGCTCTCAGCAAGACATCCGGGTAGCCACCGGTTGCCACCCGTTCGCTCAGGTTGTCAGTGAAGCCGATCTTGGCGTCGCCGGGAAAGTCGCAGGCAAAGGCTCGTTTTAGAAATTTGCCGGGTGCCTGATGCTGGCTTTCCGCCTGGGACAGGGGCAGCAGTTCGATGACCTCGATGCGCCCGGCCAGCGAATCCGGGGTGATGGCGCTTTTGAACAGATCAACCGAACCGGTGATCAGCCAGCGGCCCGGTTGTCGATTGGCATCGACATCCCTTTTCAAGGCCAGGATCAGTTTGGGCTGCCTCTGAATCTCGTCGATTACCGCCCCGTTGTGGTAACTGCGCATGAAGGAGACCGGATCGCTGGCCAACTCCCGGGTGTCCTCATCGTCCAAAGACAGGAAGCGGCGGCCGTCAGCGTCCGCTATCCGCTGCGCCAGAAAGCTCTTGCCCGCCTGGCGCGGCCCTACCAGTGCGACGATGCGAGTATCGGCCAGAGCCTTTCTGATCCGGGTTTCGACATGCCGGGCGAAGTATCGCTGCGCCGGAACTTGTTGCTGCCTCATATGGGCTGGGATTTTGCCTGATAATCAGGAATAAGAGCGTCACTTAACAGGAATAGGTGTGATCGTCAGCAGGAATAGTGTTTTCGTATATTAGGAATAGATACGCAAGATTACCCGTCCAACCTGGTAAAAACAAAGCTATCGCTGCCGAGACCGTCTGACGGCCAAGCAACTGTCAGGGCCGGATCATTGCGCGGCGGAAAGTTCAAGCCGCTGCCAGGCGTCGCTGCCTTGCAAGCGAGTGTTGTCCTGAGCGTAATCCCAGGCTGTCTTGCCTTCCTCGTCGGCCAGAGTCGGGTCGGCACCGGCATCGAGCAGCGCTTCAACTATTCTGGGCAGGTTGCTGTCAGCCGCCCAGTGCAGGGGTGTAAAACCACCTTCAGTCGGGTGGTTGATGTCAGCGCCAGCTGCCAGCAGGGTGGTGATTACTTCTGTCTTCGGATTTTTTTCGGCTGCCCAGTGCAGGGCTGTT
>JAPORI010000134.1:391-2243 GCA_026710225.1 Betaproteobacteria bacterium | reverse complement strand
CGACTGGGGGCCGATAGTGGTGCCGATGGCGCAGCAGGTGATGGCCGGCCAACCGCTGGGCAACTCCTATGTCGGAGGCTTCCGGGAAGGGGTGGTAAAACTCGGCCAATACGGTGCGGCGGCCGGGCCGCGCTCTCGCGAACTGGCGGATGCGCAGGCCAAGCAGTTGGCTTCCGGTGCCAAGTGGATTTGGTCGGGGCCGCTGGCCGACAACGAGGGCAATCAGGTGCTTGGCGCCGGCGAAAGGTTTGAGCACCGCGACCTTCGGCTGCGCAAGATGGACTGGTTTGTTGAGGGAGTGCAAGCCTAGCGCCGGCTAGTCTTTCTTTTCATTTTCATGACGGGAAGGTTTACCCGACTGCTGGCCGCAGGCCCCGGGATTACAGTTGTGGCTCTCTTGCTTGCCCTGCTACTGTGGGGCGGCATTGCCGTCTTCGCCGGCTTGCCCTTTTTCGGCGCTCTGGTCGCGCTGGTTGAAGGGGGGGTCGGATCCGGCTTTGCCATCGAGCAGACCCTGCACTTTGCAACGCCGCTGCTGTTTACCGGTCTGTGTGTGGCGTTGCCGCTGCGCGCCGGAATGGTGATCATCGGCGGCGAAGGTTCGTTGGTG
Source organism: Betaproteobacteria bacterium (assembly GCA_026710225.1). Taxonomy (GTDB): domain Bacteria; phylum Pseudomonadota; class Gammaproteobacteria; order Tethybacterales; family Tethybacteraceae; genus JAPORI01. The sequence continues at coordinate 1,633 of JAPORI010000134.1, read as the reverse complement.
CTCGGCGGCCTGGCCGCCGCCGCGGCGGCAGTTGCAGTTCCCGAATCCTGGTCGCTGGTCGCGCTGCTAGTTGCCGGTGCCGCGGCCGGTGCGCTGTGGATCGCGCTCAGTGCGGCTGGCCGGGTGTGGTATGGCGTAAACGAAGCAATTTCCAGTCTGCTGCTGGTTTATGTCGCGATTGCCATTCTCAATCATCTCATCGAGGGGCCGTTGCGCGATCCGTCATCTTTGGACAAGCCGGCCAGCGCATTGATCCCGCCGCCGGCGCGGATTGCCGCCTTGCCCGGTTTTCCTTCCTTGCACTGGGGTCTGCCGGCCGGCATCCTGCTGTGCCTGGTCTGCCACCTGCTGGTAACCAGAAGCGTGCCGGGCTTGAGTCTGCGCTACACCGGTTCCAACCGACGCGCAGCCAACTATGCAGGCTTGTCAACCGCGACCATCATGCTGGTTGCCGCCGCCGCGGCCGGTGCCGCAGCCGGTCTGGCCGGCGCCCTTGAAGTTGCAACCGTTTTCGGGCGGGCGAACGCGTCGCTGGCTGCCGGTTACGGATTTACCGGGATTCTGGTTTGCGCGCTGGCCCGAGGCAACATGCTGGCGCTGCTGCCGGCAGCCCTGCTGGTGGGAGCGATCGAAGCCGGCGGCGGATTGTTGCAGCGCCGCTATGGTGCACCGGCAGCCTCGGCGGCGATGATGCACGGGCTGATATTTCTGATGCTTATCGTCGGCGAAGGGGTTCGCTGTCGAATGCCGCTTTTCCTTGCCTCCGGCAATCGGTCATGAGTGAAGAAATCCAGCTGGTTGTTTTCGCAGTGATCGGCGGCACCATGCGTCTGGCCGCTCCACTGCTGCTGGCGGCAGCCGGAGACTGTCTGGTGCAGCGCAGCGGCCGTATCAATCTGGGTTTGGAGGGCATCATTCCCTGCGCAGCGGTTGCTGCGGTAGCGATGTCGGCTTCCGGGCATGGTGCACTGGCTGCGCTGGCGGCCGCACTTGCGGTTGGGGTGCTGCTGTCGGTTTTGCACTGGGGCTGTTGCCTGCTGCCGCGGGTTGATGATCTGGCCGCCGGCGTGGCGCTGCTGATCTTCGGTATCGGCCTGGCCCGCTTTGCCGGCTCCGGGCTGGTAACTGCGAGTGTGCAGCCGCTGCCGGCGCTGCCGGTTGCCGGAGTGCCGGTCGGGATCATGCTGCCGGTCGGAATTGGCGCGGCGCTGTTTTTGTCCTGGGCCTTGTTCAATACCCGGG
>JAPORI010000134.1:0-381 GCA_026710225.1 Betaproteobacteria bacterium | reverse complement strand
CGCTGGGGCTGGATGAAGATGCCGCCGCTCATTTTGCAACATCGGCATCCCGGCTGCGTCTGCTGGCGGCGGTTATCGGCGGCGCGGGCGGCGGGGCGGCGGGCGCCTGCCTGGCTTTGTGGTATCCGCTCGGCTGGTCGGAAAACCTCGGTGCGGGGGTGGGGATAACAGCGGTTGCGCTGGCTTTCATTGCTCGCAATGTTCCCTGGAAGGCGGCGCTGGCGGCGCTGCTGTTTGCGCTGGCTGCCGCGTTCGGTCCGGCCTTGCAGGCGACCGGCGGCACCGGCGGCTATCATTTGTTCAATATTCTGCCGCAGATTATGGTTTTGCTGATAATGGTCCTGTTAGGAATCAGGCAGCGGTTATCGTCATGAGCAATAG
>JAPORI010000085.1 GCA_026710225.1 Betaproteobacteria bacterium | reverse complement strand
GCGGGTGCTCTTGCTCACCGATGCACTGCGCACTACATCTATGCCCACATCGGCAATCAGCACCACGAAATCCTGGGTCGACTCTTCGGCGGTTGTATCGCCATCACTGGCTGTCACCCGCACCGTCAGGGTTGCCGAACTCGAATTGGCAGCAATCGTGAATATCCGGGTGCCGGCGGCAAAACTCAAGCCGCCATGCGGCAGGGCTTGCACCGGATTGATCAACGCAGCCGCGTAGGTAATCGCGCTGGTATTAGTCGGATCGTCCGGATCGGTCGCGGCATGGAAGGTAAAGTCTCCGCCCGCAGTCGGGTTGATCACCTGGGTCGGGAAACTTGCAGCGGCAAACACCGGCTTTTCTTCAATGTCGACTATGCTCAGCACCATCTGACCGTCCACCGCTCCGCCGAAGGCGCCGTCGGTAACCTGCACATTTAGCGTGTATTTGTCCTTGACTTCATTGTTGAAGTTGGTTGCCACCTTGACGGTCACATCACCGTTGGCGGCCACCCCGAATCTGGCACCGTCGAGCATTTCATTGCGCAGGCTGAAGGTAAGCGGATCGCTGTCGCCATCGGTTGCCGCCAGCTTGGCCACCGTTACTCCCACCGCCGTCATTTCGGCACTGCCGAAGTTCTCGTCGATCATCGGCGTGAGTGAACTGGCGGTGAACACCGCCTTTTGATTGGGCACCGACACCGCAACCGCAATCACCACCGGATCAATGCTGGCGTAGTTGGCCGCATCGGTTGCATCACCGATCGCAACCTGCACATTAACGCTGCGGTCACCTCTTACCGCCTCTCCGTCATCGGTCAGTCGCACCAGGGCATCCTGCGCAGTACTCCAATTGTCGCCATCAAACACCAGTTGCGCCGGCGTGAAAGTAACATGGGGCGCATTGGCCGAACTGAGCGCCAGAGTCAACCCGCCGTCCGGCGGGCTCAGCAGCCTCACCGGCACAGTTGCACTGCGACTGCTGTCGCTGACTGATGCAGCCCTGGCAACATCTATGCCCACATCGGCAATCAGCACCACGAAATCCTGGGTCGACTCTTCGGCGGTTGTATCGCCATCACTGGCTGTCACCCGCACCGTCAGGGTTGCCGAACTCGAATTGGCAGCAATCGTGAATATCCGGGTGCCGGCGGCAAAACTCAAGCCGCCATGCGGCAGGGCTTGCACCGGATTGATCAACGCAGCCGCGTAGGTAATCGCGCTGGTATTAGTCGGATCGTCCGGATCGGTCGCGGCATGGAAGGTAAAGTCTCCGCCCGCAGTCGGGTTGATCACCTGGGTCGGGAAACTTGCAGCGGCAAACACCGGCTTTTCTTCAATGTCGACTATGCTCAGCACCATCTGACCGTCCACCGCTCCGCCGAAGGCGCCGTCGGTAACCTGCACATTTAGCGTGTATTTGTCCTTGACTTCATTGTTGAAGTTGGTTGCCACCTTGACGGTCACATCACCGTTGGCGGCCACCCCGAATCTGGCACCGTCGAGCATTTCATTGCGCAGGCTGAAGGTAAGCGGATCGCTGTCGCCATCGGTTGCCGCCAGCTTGGCCACCGTTACTCCCACCGCCGTCATTTCGGCACTGCCGAAGTTCTCGTCGATCATCGGCGTGAGTGAACTGGCGGTGAACACCGCCTTTTGATTGGGCACCGACACCGCAACCGCAATCACCACCGGATCAATGCTGGCGTAGTTGGCCGCATCGGTTGCATCACCGATCGCAACCTGCACATTAACGCTGCGATCGCCTCTTACCGCCACTCCTTCATCGGTCAGTCGCACCACTGCATCCTGCGCAGTCTCCCAGTTGTTGCCGTCAAACACCAACTGCGCCGGCGTGAAGGTAACATGATCATCATTTTCCGAACTCAGCGCCAGAGTTACCCCGCCGTCAGGCTCACTAAGCAACTTCACCGGCAGCGTTGCCGTGCGGCTGGTATCGCTGAGTGACGCGGCACTGGCAACATCTATCCCGTCCGGCGGCGGTGGCATTGCCGCCACCACGATTGAATCGTCTACCGAGCGCACAGCAGATGAACGAATAAACGGCGTTGCCGAGTCGGAAGCCCGCACTTCAATCGTATAACGCGACTTGGTCACACCCACCAACGCCATGGCTGCCTTCAAGGTTATCACCCCGGTTGAACTGTCAACCCCGAAAAGGCGCCCGTCATCCGAAGACAGGGTGTTCCTGATCGAGTAGGCAACAACATCAAACGGATCGGCATCGGT
>JAPORI010000177.1 GCA_026710225.1 Betaproteobacteria bacterium | reverse complement strand
GGCCTGGTGCGGTATAGTAAGCGAAGCGAATCCCCTCATGGCCAGAGCATTGTAAACAATCCTTTGCACGCACCCGGTTCTTTCTCATTTTAGGGACACATTACAATCGTAGCCAGCCGCCGGAAAATCAGCCCGGATCAATTCACTTGCTGCGTCGAGTAAATTTGCGCAGCCGACCTTGTTATTCCCGGCATTTGTCAATTAGGGCATCAATTGCCGCAGGGGGCAGGAATACGCTTGGGTCGCTTTTCAAGACAAGTAGTGCCTGCTGCAAACGCGCTGGATTGACTGCCGATGTTGCCAGCAGTCTTTCCAGCATCCAGAGGGTGCCGCGCGCGTTTATCGACCTTTTTTCGCCTCATTGCTCAGTTTCTTGTCGGCAGTAAGCAGGATATAGTTGCTGACATTCAGGGCGTATACAAGCAAGGTGCAATCCTCGATGGTGGGACTGACGCCTACAATGAATATCCCCCGCTTCGGTTAATTGATCGGCAGAAAGCTTGACTATCTGCAATCCATTCTGGTAGATATCCTGAGGCTGGGATTGGGGCAATTCTTTCAGTTCCTCGGCGGCCATATCGGTGATAACATAACAGTAGGGCAGCCGCAGCGCCTTGACCAGAAGGCCTGTTTTGTCGATATCGATCAACGAGGACGAATCACAAATGACCGTGATCATGACTTGGGTCCGTAAACCTTGGCAGCAATCACTCCCCGGGGCAGTTGTAGCAATTGGACGGCTTTCCTTATCGAGATTAGTCCTTCCGAAAGTGCACCAATGCACAGGCGCTCGAAGCGGCGGGGCAACTCGTGGTTGCTATCGTTTTTCTCATCCGGCAGCGGCACCGGCTCGGTTTTGCGCCAGGTGCTGGCAAAGCTGCGAAAAGCGCCGGCAACGGCCGCCTGGCTGATTATCTCAAGTGAGGCCAGCCGCATTAGCACTGCCGCCGCACTTACCTGATACATGTATTTGAAACTGATGAATTCCTGATAGCCGAAATGACTGCGCCCCTTGCCGAGTTCGGCAAGAAAGTGCGCCTTGGGCATCAGCAGGGATGAAGCGAAGCGCGTAGCAGCCTTTTCCTCGGTTCTGCGATCAGATGAGCATTCGGCCAGATGGTGAAAAAGTTCATGGGCCAGCGTCATGCGCCGGCGCTCAATATTGTGCCGGCGGTTGACGACAATTGCGCTGATGGTGCGGCCGGATTGCCCAGTTGCGGCAAGGCAGTGCAGGCCCGATACCTTATCGGGCAGATCGTGCGCCAGCACCCTTATGCCTCGATCTTCAAGCAGGCAGGTCATGCTCGGGATCGGGTCAATGCCAAGCTGCCAGTCCCTGCGCACCTTTTCGGCAAGACTTTCGGCTTGATCCGGCTTGATTCGCACCCTTTTGCATTCGGGCCGGTCCAGCCCAAGTATTGCCTCGATTTCATGCTGTCGTTGCAGCAAATCGGCGATCTCACCTTGCATCCGCTTGCACTCTCTGGCTGCCAGGCCGGAAACCTTTCTGAACCGGATTTCCTGCAAGCACACCGCCGGCGGGCGCATCAAGACATCGATCGGAGTGCGCAGGGCATCGGCCAGCGCCAGCAGCACATCCGAGGACGGCATCATCAGGCCGCGCTCATACTTGCTGATCGCCTGGGCGGAAACGCTGTCGTTGAGTTTGCCAGCCAAATCCCGCAAGGTGTAGCCGCACCTTTTGCGGGCCAACCGCAACTGATCGCCAAATGCCCTCTCCATGGTTTACAAGACGCGATTATATCATCAGATTTTCAACCGAACGGCGGCGGTTGGCGGCGACAAGCCCTGCCTGCATTGCAGCGGCCGGTCTTTTCAGTGGCTGCTGGCACCGGGCCTGGCAGCGCCGGCGGCTGGCAACCGAGTGATGTGCAGGAGGTTGCCTGCATCAAGGCTGGGGGCGAGGGCGAAAAAAGGCCGATCGTGCTCCCAGATGGTAATGTAGGGCATTGTGCTTGGTTGGCTGTCAGAAAAATCAGTCTGACTTGCTAGCAAAGACCAAATGCCAATTTATATGCTCCGAGTTCAGACCTCCGATGAGTTATGATATGCAGCCTGAACTTCCATTTGAATTCCTCGCCCCTGTCTCACCAGAGAGGCACACCTCACACTACAAATTTCAACAATCTGTTTATGGAACAAGATACAAGCAACCAAAAACCCAGTTCTGCCACTAATTCGTTCATTTGGGTCAGAGCAGGAGGCAGATGTGCAATTTGTAAAATGCACTTG
>JAPORI010000024.1 GCA_026710225.1 Betaproteobacteria bacterium | reverse complement strand
CACCAGCGAATAGCGATCTTCGGTCGCAAACTGCGTCTCGTATTAGTTGTTGTTCCAACTCAGGGTTATCTGATCATCAGTCTGACCATCGACATTGAAACTGTGCGCAGTGTAGTCGTCGGGAGTCTCGGGCACATCGGTCAGGGTGATGATCACTTCCTGATTCGCCGCTCGCGGCGGGCGGCCTTGATCAGTGGCTACCACCGTCACCGTGTAGACATCCTGACGCTCGTGGTTGAAGTGAGTCTCGGCCGCCACCTGTATCTGGCCGCCGCGTCTGCTGATCTTGAACAGGGAGTTGGCATCCTGCAAGCTGTAATCGAATCTGTTGCTGATTGCTCTTCTGTTTTCCTCGTCCGGATCGTTTGCCCTGACCGGCCTCCCGACCGCAGCATTGACAGCAGTCACATCGCTGCTGGGCTGGTTCTCCGCCAGCACCCGGGTGACGCTGTCGCCACCGACGAATACCGGCGCCTCGTTGATGTCGGTTACCGACAGCACGAACATACCGAGCGCCGAACCGCCGTTGCCATCGGAAACCGCAACATTGATCGTGTATTTGCCCTTGGTCTCGTGATCGAAGTTGGTGGCAGTCAGCACGGTTATCGCACCGCTGGACTCATCAATCCCGAAGCCGCGATCACCGCCGGTAATGCTGTATGTGAGCGTATCTTGCGTATCGGTATCTTGGCCAACAACCGTCCCGAGCGTCTCAGAGGTAGGCGTTTGCTCGCTGCCGGCATTCTCCCGCTTGTTCGCCCTCAGCGAAGAAGCGCTGAATGTCGGGTTGGCATTGGTAGCCGATGCCGCCGGGTTGCGGTGTCTGATCGTCCGGGTCGAGAAACTGCCGTCCTGACTGTAAAAGCGCAGCGTGATCCGATGCACTTTATTGGCCCGCAGGCCTCTGAGCACCGCGCTGGTGGCGTCGACATCCGCGACAACCAGCGTGCCAAGCTGCGCACTGCCGCCGCCGCCGTCTCCATATCTAATCACTATCGAAGCCCGATCCTCATCCTCGAACTGCGCCTTGTATTCGACATTGTTCCAGCCCAGGGTGATCTCCGAGGCAGTTGATCCGGTAACCGTCAGGCTGGCGTTGGCGTAGGCAGCCGGCGTCTCGACCAGATCATTGAGGCTGATTATCACCTCCTGAACCTGGCTCAGTGGCGGGCTTGCATCGTCGGTCGCCTTGAGTGTAAGGGTGTAGGTCGACGTCTTCTCATGGTTGAAGTGGGTTGCGGCCTTGACCTTGATTCTGGCCCGGGTGTTGCTTACCTTGGTCACCTGGAATATGTCGCTGACCGGATCGAGTTCATAAGTGACCGTGTCGCCTTCCGGATCGGCAACGGCAATCACCGCACCGACATTCTCGCCGACTGCGGTCACATTGGCCTTGCCCTCGTTCTCGTCAATCACTCGCCGATAGGTTTCGGATGCAAATACCGGCGCCTCGTTGACATTGTCGACCATGATCGCAACTGTGACCGTTGCCCGGCCGATATTGGCGCTCTCACCGTCATCAACCTTTAGCGTTACCTCATAGCTGGCGGTAGTCTCCCGGTCAAGCGTGGTGGCCGCCTTGAAGCTCAGCTGGCCGGCGGATGAGACCGCAAACAGCTGCGAGGTTCCGACCAGGCTATGGGTCAAGTCACCGGCCGGATTGTCAACATCGTCGGCTGCGATCGGATCGCCGATGGCAGCGTTGGCCTCATAATCACCCTCATCGATGCTGCGGGTGCGCTCATCGGCGGTAAACACCGGCGCCCGGTTGAGAAGATCGAGCACTGCCCCAATCACTACCGCCGGCACGCCGCTGGCATAGTTTTCGGTGCCGGAGCCATTCGACACGGCGATATTGACATTGACATTGCGGGAAGTCTTGGTGTCGGCAGCACCGGAAGCCAGCTCGACGGTTACCCGTTGCGCAATGTTCCAGTTGCTGCGGGTAAAGATCAACTGCGCCGGCGCAATCTGAACCTCGGTGTCATCAGCGCTGGTCAGGCCCAGGGTCACCCCGCCGTTGCCGGCACCGGTTGGTGCACTGTCGAGTTCCACCGAAATCACCACTGCCTGATTGACTGCATCCAGTTGCAGCGGATTGGGTCGATCGACTGCGATCATCCCCCCTGGTGCAGCCGCATCGGTGCTGCCGGAAGTCGTCGCCGCAGTTGCGGAAAGACGCTCATCGGCGCTCAGCCAGTTCAAGGTGATGTCATAGGAAGTGCCGGCAGTAAGACCGGTAAGAGTCGCCGCAGTTGCATCGGCAGCCAGGGT
>JAPORI010000110.1 GCA_026710225.1 Betaproteobacteria bacterium | reverse complement strand
CTGGAATTGGGCGCGCCTGGCAGGATTCGAACCTGCGACCCCTGGCTCCGGAGGCTGAATACGCTGCGCGGTGCAAGTCGGTGCTAATCGGTGTAAATCGGTAAAACACCAGTTTTCCGTGCTTTTTTGGCTTGCCTGTGCGATGACGATCAAGACCGATTAGCACCGATTTGGCCGGTCACGGTCACCGGTTTTGGCTTTTTGCCGGGGTGATTCCTTTTGCTGGTTCGCTAAGAATTTCTTGCCTTGTCTGCTAAAAGTCGCACTACCATGCAGTCTGGATTAGACTGTTTCGCGGCTACACTGCCGCCGCCAACACCCTTTTCGGGGGATTGGTCTTACAATGGCTTTCTGGGGGAATACCTGAGGAGAAAAAAACAGATGTCGGATCGAAAAGACAACGGTTCCGGTCAGTTGCCGGTGCCGGCGACAAGCACCCTGCCCAGCCAGGAAAAGGTTCCCGTCACCGGTGAGGAGTATGGCCAGTTTAATGAGAGGGTAAACAGGGCGATAGGAGCCATGGTCAGGCTGATGATGAGAAATGAAAATGCCCATTACAGGCACAGGCTGGTCTCGGGACTGGATTGGCTGCTGCCGGCGATTTTTGGTCGGCAGTACAGGTTGATGGGAGACAAATATGGCTTGACAGTCGGTTTTGTCCTGTGGGCTGAGGTGGAGGATGTGGTGCGGGAGCGTTTGAAGAAAGACGGTGTCTGGCAACTCCAGACGGATGAATGGCAGTCAGGTGCGAATGCGATATTGATGATGGTGCTGGGTCCGAAACCAGAGGCGGAAAGGGATTTTGAGATGATGGTCAAGAAAGATGTGTTTGCCAACAGGCGTCTGGAGTCGGTCAGGTGGCAAGGCAGCAAGATTGAGTTGGCGGAAGTGGAGTTGCCGCCGGAGACCAGAGAGCCTGGGAAAGGCGGTTGATCAATCCGGGAAACCGGGCTGTCGTCTTCGCTGTTTAGCCGGATTCGTTTTTTGAAACTGGCCGGGTGTTGGCGGATTTCAGGGCGGTCATGACTTCGGGCACAATCTTCTTTGCGTCTGCCATTTGCAGCGGTGTCTTGCCGTTTGCATCCCGGACGCTGCGCTCGGCGCCAGCGACAATGAGCGCAGCCGCCGCCAGTGAATTGGACTTGCGGAGCGCCCAGTGCCGCGGGTAGAGCGGATCGTATTTGCCGGCGGAGCCGAGTGGGGAATTGAGGAGTTCATGTCGGTGGTGCAGCGCGACGAAGCGGGCAACGACTATCTGTATGGCCGGGACGACTCGATTGACTTTTTCGACAGTTCTGCCGGCGGCAACGACTATCTGTACGGAGGAGCCGGCGCCGACATTTATATTCTGGGCAAGAAGACCAGTGTATATGAAGGTTTTTCGGCAGCCGTTTTCAACGCGGCACGTCGGCCAGTTCACCAGTTGCCGCATTTTCCGCCAGCAACAATCTCAGCCTTGGGATGCCAGCATCAAGGGCTGTTTGCCAAACAGTGATAGAATTGCTTTTATCCGCTTGCTCCATCGCGCAAATTGTCTCGTCCACTCCCCGCCCTTCTCGATTAACTTGCTCTAACGCGCAAGTTTGTGCTGCCGCTTCTGACCTCTGATTCTGTCTTCCCGAAATGATACACTATAATTTTACGAAACCAGCAATATTTCTTGCAAGCATATTGTTTCTTTCAATTAATGTTGTTGCTGCTGCTGACTGCGATTTGAACTCATTTTCATGGATGGGGCATGTGGATACCTTGCAGGAAGTTGAAACTTGTATTCTACGCAACCCGGAAATAATTGCTGACCGCGAGTCTGGTAGCGGCTATACAGTTCTGCATTTTGCCACCAAGAAAATTCCCGATCCAAAGGCTATACGAGCATTAATCAAAGCTGGAGCAGAAGTTAATGCTCCTAGCGCTTTTGGTACATCTCCGCTACATTATGCAGCTGCATCGCATGAAAAATCAGAATCAACAATAGAAAAAATCAATATACTGCTTTTAGCCGGGGCAGAAGTCAATATGCTTGATCAGGCAGGAAATACGCCGTTGCATTTTGCAGCTCAGATAACTTCTAAACCGGAAGTTATAAAAGTGCTGCTTGCCGCCGGAGCTGAAATTGACATTCGCAATAGTTCAGGCAGCACGCCATTGCACTTAGCAGCAGAGAAAAACCCGAATCCTGCCATTGTTGCAATTCTTATTGAATATGGCGCAAATACAGAACTTGCAGACAATCACGGCAAAACGCCTTGGGATTATATTAACCATGGCCCAATAACGGAAGAC
>JAPORI010000049.1 GCA_026710225.1 Betaproteobacteria bacterium | reverse complement strand
GTCCTTTCTCACAGCGCGATAACCGTGGCGTGGAAAAACACCGAATTTCATGCCCAGTTCGATGAAGAGGATCGGGGGGCGATCTCGCTTGTCGGATACGATTCTGCTACTTACAGAACGACCGTGGCGCTGGGCACGGAAGGTTTTATCTGGCGTTTAGGATACATGGGAAGTGCAAACACATTTACTGTTGAACTGTATTTCTACACCAAGGATGGCTCCTACGGCACATCGACGCAGACATACCTTCTTGGTGCTACGCCCAACAACCGGCCGCCGGCATTGACTGCGCCAGGCACCGTGGTCGTGATCGAGGCGGACGGAGAGATGACTGCGGCGGGCACAGAACTGGCAACGCTGGTGGCGGTTGATCCGGACATGTTTGATGTTGTTGGCTACTCGATCAGGAACGGAACGCCGCCGGCCGACGGTCAGTATTTCGGGGTTGATGCAGCCACCGGGGTGATAACCCTGAAAGCGGTTAGCCAGTTGCGCACCAACAGCAAGACCAGTTACACGCTGGCTGTGCGTGCCGACGACACGCCAACACCAGGGCGCAACATACCGCACCAGAGTGCTGACGCCAATCTGGTGATTACCGTGGTGGAGCCGCCGCAGCAAGGCATAGCCGTCGATCGTCCCGATCCGCTTGAACTGAGCCGGGCCAGTCAGATGGTGGTGATGTCGGTGAAGCTGGTCGGAGCACCCACCGGCAATGGCAACGGCGACGGCACTGGCGGGGTAACCCTGGAACTGGAAACCGATCCGGCCGCCGATGTTGCGATCGCCCCGGCCAACCTGACCTTCACCCGCGACAACTGGGACACCGCGCAAAAGGCAACCGTCAAACTCACCCCGGCGGCGTTGAACACCAGAAGCGAAAGGGCATTCAAGGTCAAGGTCGGGGTGTCCGATGCTGCTGGCACCGACAACTACGGCAATGTGGCGACGCTGACCATTGCCGCCAACATCGATCTGGTTAACCGGGCGCCGGTTTTTGCGGCGCTTTCAGCCAGACTGCTTTATGCCGGTGAGGAAACAGCAATTACCCTGAAAGCGGCGAGTGATGCGGAAGGTGATGACATCACCTACGCGGTGGTCAACAAGCCGGGCTGGCTTGGCGGCGTGCCGCATACCGAAAATATTGCCGGTCGAGCTTTGCGTCTGACTGCCAGCGCGGCTACCCCCAAGGGTCGCCATACGATAACGGTTACCGCCACCGATGCGCAGGGAGATGCCGCCCCCGAGCGGCTGCTGACTCTGGTTGCGACCGACTCATACCGGCTGCTTGACTGGAAGGTTGTCAATGGCAGGCTGGCGTTTACCTTCAATGCCGATTTTTGCGATGCATTTGCAGATAATGTCTTCTTCTTTGATACTACTATAGAACAATCCAGTGATGGAAGCAAAGAGGTCTATTTCGAGGCGTATTCTTGTGCCAATGCTGCTGCATCAATTTCTTCCGCTTACGCTAATATCTATCCAGCCAATATCAATGCCAGATCCGAATTGGCAGGAGGCGGACAGATTGCCAAGCAGCTGACGATATCTTTTTCGACTCCACCGGCCACCTTCGATTACAGTTTGGTTGCATATATGGAATACCATACGGAAGAAGGGCAAACCTCTGGTCAACTTACGCGTGAAAACAGTCTCGATTACGCGGTCGGTCATGTCACCGTAACCATTGACGAAGGGGCAGTTGCCACCACCGACGACCTGGTTACCCTTACGCTGGGAAGTGCGATTGGCAGCAGCGCGGCCAAGCCGACCTGGGTGGCGGCGGCAACTGCCGAGAAGGCGGTTGCGATAACGCCGGTGGTAGGCTCCGAAACCAGCGAAGCGGTGGTGGCTTTGAGTAGTGCCGATACCGCAACCTATGCATCAGACAACGATGTGTTTGCCCGGCTGACCATCATTACCCAGGAGAGAAACAAGGCGGCCACAAATCAGAATGCAGCCGAGACCCGGCTGGTGATCAAGGTGCGCGAAGTGGGCGACTTCCAGGTCGATACCGGCACTGCCCCGGCTTTGGCGGCCAATGGTGCGGTAGCGGTGTTTTCCTTCACCGGCACCGGCTGCGACACGACTGCCACCTATGAACTGGAAATTCCCGGCTCCGGGATGGCTAAGCAGACCGGCCTGTATTGCAAGACGGCGGTAACCGACTTGTCAACCGGTCTGCCCAACGGGCTGGCCTTTGATGCCGCCGCCGATCGTTCGCTGGTGCTGCGCATCACCTTGTCCGAGTTTGCGGGTCTGGCCGGCAAGCGGATCACGGTGCG
>JAPORI010000225.1 GCA_026710225.1 Betaproteobacteria bacterium | reverse complement strand
TGCCCGGCGATCCCCGCCCCGTCGCGCCATTCCCTTAGGTTTTCCCAATGCTGGCATGGCGGCAAGCGCCGAATCAATGCGGCTGCGCAGTACCGCTAACTCGACCCCGGCAAATTTGGCAACGCTCGCCAGCACCCCCGATGAATCCTCGGCCATCGCGGCAAGCACATGCAGCGGCTCCAAAGTAGGATGATCGCGCTCAAGAGCGATGGCATGCGCTCGCTGCACATATTTTTGCAAGGTAGTGGTAAGCTTGGACTCCATCGGTCTACGATTCCTATATGGGGACGAAGTGGCCGCCAGTCAAGCATTGCGCCGGCCGCCGCGCCGCTGGCGGATGGTTTCCGCCAGACATATCCCGCAGGCAACCGAAACATTCAGGCTGCCCATCGCCGCCGCCTGAGGAAGCGGGATCGAAACCAGCAAGTCACAAATATCCCGGGTGATGCGGCGCAGGCCGCTTTGCTCGCTGCCAAACACCCACACCGCCGGTCCGGTCAGATCGGCTCGATACAGTTCCTGCTTGGCTGCTGCATCAGCACAAAACACCCGGAAGCCGGCATCGCGCAACGCGCGCAGTTCCCGAGCCATGTTGCTCACCTGCTGCAAGGGAACTGAAAAATCGCCGCCGACGGCCGTCTTGCGCGCCGCCGGACTCAATGAGGCGCTGTTGCGCCGCGGCACCAGCAGGGCACTTACCCCGAAAGCTGCGGCGTTGCGCAGACAGGCACCGATGTTGCGCGGGTCCTGGACACCGTCAAACGCCAGCAACAGTGCATCATCACCCAGCTGCATATCCCGCCAGCCCGGCTGCGGCCGGCTGGCACACACCGCGATCACGTTCTGGTGCTTGGGGGTTCCGGCCAGCCGGTCCAGCCGCGCCCGGCTGCAACGGACAATGCCGATTCCGGCGCCACGCACCGCCCTGATCAGATCACCGGGGGCACCCGGCCCGGCAAGCAGTTCGCGCAGGCTGCCGGCGGTTAGGGCGGCGGCAGCGGCATGGCGGCCGGCCGCCAGTTGCAGCCGGGAAGCCGGCCGCGCCCGGCGGCCGGTTGCGGCTTTCTTGCCGGCGGGTTTAGCCTTCATCGACAGTCTAAGCCAGCCGCAGCCGGCAGCGCCCCGCCTCCATGTCAATTGAACCAATCGCAACCTGCACTGCCATCCCGACGCGAAACATCCGCTTGGTTCTGCTGCCGAGCAATACCGTATCCTTGTCCTTGAGTTCGTAGTAGTCGTCGCGCAACTGCGAAAGCGGCAGCAGCCCCTCGGCGAATCCGGAAAACATCACGAATATCCCGAACTTGGTTATGCCGGTAATGACGCCATCCTGCGGCTGGCCGACATTACTGTGCTGCAAGCGGGCGATCATCCGCCCGACTATGGCGCGCTCGGCCTTTTCCGCGTTCTGCTCGCGCAGCGAGCATCGCTCGCCAACTTCGCCAAGTTGCGTTGCATTGATGGCGGATTCGGAATCGCCGGCGAGCACCGAACTGATCTGGCGATGCACCAGCAGATCCGGATAGCGCCTGATCGGCGAAGTGAAATGAGTGTAGTCGGTAAAGCCTAGCCCGTAGTGGCTGGCCTTGTTCGGCGTGTATACCGCCCGGCTCAGGGTGCGCAGGACATGGAAGGTGAGCGCATGCGCCCGATCCGGCGGCAATTTCATTACCGCGTCGATCACCGCTTGCATGTTGCGCACATCCTCAAGATCGCCAACTCCAATCCCGTACTCGCGCAACAAGAAGCGCAGCTGCTCGATACGCAACTGCTCCGGCTTTGCATGCACCCGGTAGAGCAACGGCCGCTGCTTGGCTTGCAGGAACTTGGCGGCGCAGACATTTGCCACCAGCATGCATTCCTCGATTATGCTGTGGGTGCGCAGCGGCACGAATTCGGTAACGCCGGTAACCCGATCGTCGGCAAGCACCAGTTCGGGAGTGGGCAAAAACAGTTTCAAGGCGCCGGCCTTCAACCGACGCGCCAACAGTTTTGCGCTGAGTTCATCGAGCATCAGCAGCGACTCGTGCACCGGGCTCTCGGCCGGCAAATCAAGCATCTGCGCAGACTGGCTGTAAGTAAGCCGCGCCTGCGATCGGATCACCGCCTTGCAAAAATCATAGCCGCCGATTTCCCCGTCTGGCGCAAAGCGCATCCGACAGGCCAGACAGAGACGATCCTCATCCGGCTTTAGCGAACACACCTTCTCGGAAAGCGCCAGCGGCAGCATCGGCAGGACATGGCCGGGAAAGTAGACCGAAGTGCAGCGGCGGCCGGCCTCCTTG
>JAPORI010000002.1 GCA_026710225.1 Betaproteobacteria bacterium | reverse complement strand
TTGAACCAACAACCTTGTCTATGCCGCTGCCCAATTCCTCACAAATGTTTATTTGCCGCATGAAGTCAACGAGTTTTTCATTGCGTGTTTTGGGAGCATGATCAAGGATGCGATCGGGAGGCACTAGCGATTCGCCTATATTGCTGATTTCCATTTGGCTGGGAAAAATCTCGACCATGATGCCGTATCCGGTTGCCCGGTAATCGCGATGGACAATTGCATTTGCCACCAGTTCGCGGATGGCGATCTCAGGCAAGTGCAATCTGGTTTTGCGCAGGCCTCTGACATAGCTTTCGTGTTCGGGCAAGTTGCGGATTATCCGATCGATAATCTGCTCGAAACTGCTGGCATATCCGGCATCCAGTTCCCAGTTCTTGATGGTATTGAGCCGGTCGTCTCCCTTGTAGGTTATCACTCTGAGTTTCTTGACCGGCAGAACATCAAAATCAGCCAGTCTGCGCGCGTAAAGCAGGGCACCCATCTTGGTTATGCTCCATGTGCCGGAACTGCCGGTGCCCAGCAGCCCATGCCGGGCCATGACTTCGGCGGCTGATTGGGGCGAGTCCGGAGACGGTTGCTCGATTGCCGAGAAGAAACTGGCATGATCGAGCATTTCCATGACCCGTTCCGCTGACACATTTTCCAGCGCCGGTTCTTGCTCGAAATTGCCGTTACTGGAGCCGAGCCACAGTCGTCGCTCAATCTGTGGATAATCGGAAAGTTTTTGCTGGCTGGCGCCGATGCGGATGTAGGCTGTGCTCTTGAAGCGCACCGGCTGGCTGACGGCCGCCGGCACTTCCAGCAAGACAACGTCTTTGCCGTCAACCGACAGGTTGTGGAAGTCAAAGGGGATGTGTGGATGCAGGCGCCTGCCCAGCCAGAACTTGAGGCAGTCGCTGCCAATCTTTTTGTCCAGCGGCCGGAAGGATGTGCCGACAATGTTGCCGGAAGCGCCATCCACGCCCCAGATCAGGTATCCGTGCGGCTTGTTTTTTGTGGCAGCACCGTTGGCCAAGGCACTGATGTACTGGCCGATCGATTCCTCATCGCGGCTGGCGTTGTGCTTGAACTCGAGCCATTCGCATTCGGACTGACCCAGGCAGTCGCGTAATGTTGTCAGATGGTTGTTGCCGTTGGACATCGATGCTTGTTTGCGCGGGCTTCAATTTTAACGCAGCGGCAGATCGTGCAGGTTCTGAAACCTTTCTCTGCTGAGTAATCCGCTGTTTAGCCGTCTTGCAGGAACGCCCCCTATGACCAGTCGCTCCTTTCAGTGGCTGCAAATATCGCCGCTTCTTACAGGCCGATCATTTTCTTGATTCCGGCAATGAAAGTTGCATCGTCAGCCGCCTTGCGGCCGGCAACCATCTGTTCGGCATCGGCTCCAGCCTGATAGCGCAACCGATCAGTGCCGTCGTTGACGGCTTCCCAGATTACTTCGGCAACCAGTTCCGGCGGCGAAGTCTTGAATGCGTCACCGCTGCGTGACTTCATCAGCGCGTTGACTATATCCTGATAAGCATCGATGGGCGGATCGTTGGCAAAATCCAGCGAGCGGCCGCTGAAATCGGTGGCGATCATGCCCGGTTCGATGATCTTCATCCGCACCCCGATGGCGGCAAGTTCGTAGTGCAGAGCCTCGGAAATTCCTTCAACCGCGAATTTTGTTCCGTGATAAAGGGTGCCGAGCGGGAAGGTGACCTGGCCGCCCATCGAGCTGATGTTGACGATTAGCCCGGATTTTCGCTCCCGCATGAGGGGCAGCACCGCCTTGGTGACCGCCAGCAGCCCGATAACGTTGGTGTCGAACTGGCGCTGGATGCGATCCAGCGCAAAGTTTTCCAGCGGCCCATAGGCTCCATAGCCGGCATTGTTGAGCAGCACATCGATGCCGCCAAAGCGCTCCTTGCCTTCGGCAACTGCTGCACCGATTGATTCGAAATCGGTGACATCGAGGCGGACAACCGCCACATTGGTCAACTTGGCAAGTTCAGCTCCGTCTTCCGGCTTGCGCATGGTTGCGATCACGTTCCAGCCCTGCGACTGGAAATGCTTGGCGGTTGCTTGGCCGATGCCGGAGGATGCTCCGGTAATCAGCATGGTCTTGTTGCTCATGTTGGTCTTCTCCTTGATGAGGGTTTTGGGGTGAGATGGTGGCTTTACCCCAAAGGTTGGAACATTATAAACTGGAATCTGGGAAGCGGCTGACATCCGGGGTAGCAGAGGCTGCCTCCAGATTTTGGGATTGAATTGGCCATCAAGCCGCCGACTGCTTCTCGGCCGGGATGAATTGCATAGCGAACCAAGGAGGCATCA
>JAPORI010000159.1:1768-2322 GCA_026710225.1 Betaproteobacteria bacterium | reverse complement strand
CAGCAGCGCCTTCGGATCACGGCTACGCATGAACGCCTCGCCGACTAACACCGCATCAGCACCGGCTTGCTTGACTTGGGCTGCATCGGCGCCGCTGCCAATCCCGCTTTCGGCAACGATCGTGCAGCCGCGGCCGGCAAGTTGCGGTGCCAGCTGTGCGGTGTTAGTCGGCGAGGCGTTCATGCGTAGCCGTGATCCGAAGGCGCTGCTGCGGGAAATAGCCGCTGCGAAGTTGGGCTAAAATTGACCGGCTAATATTCTTGTAGAATCTTGATTCAGGTATGAATACAGTCGTAATCAGGCGCGGTCTGCACCGGATCGCAGCCGGTCTCAGCCCGAGCAAGCTGTTTGCCGCTCTGGCTTTGGCCGTGCTGTTGCAGATGCCCGGTTTCGGCGAAGTGGTCACCGGGTTGCTTGCCGATGCCTATTTGCAAGTCAGCGTGTTCGTTGCCGGCACTTTGGGTGCGCTGTTTTTGTTCGAGCGGGTGCGGCGGGCCGATCTTGAGGGTTTCCTGCAATCGGAACCTGCATATGCCGGTTGCGCCGCAGGAAAC
>JAPORI010000159.1:0-1758 GCA_026710225.1 Betaproteobacteria bacterium | reverse complement strand
GGCACTTTGGGTGCGCTGTTGTTGTTCGAGCGGGTGCGGCGGGCCGATCTTGAGGGTTTCCTGCGGCGCAACCGGCATATGCAGGTTCCGATTGCAGCCTTGTTCGGCGCGCTGCCCGGCTGCGGCGGCGCCTTGGTGATTACCACCCAGTATGTACGCGGTTCAGTAAGTTTTGGCAGCGTGGTCGCGGTGCTGGCCGCGACGATGGGTGATGCGGCGTTTTTGCTGCTCGCCCGCGATCCGTTGGTGGCGCTGGCGGTCTTTGCAACCTGTCTGGGTGCGGGAGTAATTTCCGGCCTGGTGGTTGATGCAGTACACGGGCGCTCTTTCCTGCGAGTTGCCGAGGATCGCTTCGGCGATGAGGAGGAATTCATTGAGGAGGTCGAACTGCTGTCACCTCTATACAAGTTGTGGATGGGATTGTTCATCCCCGGTGCGGTTGTCGGCATTGCGCTGGCCTTTCAGTATCAGCCAGCCGCGGTGATTGCCGACTGGATTACCACTCTGGCGGCAGCGGCAGCGCTGCTGGCAGTTTTCATGTGGGCGCTCAATCCGCTTTCCGACTTTCGTCTTTACACCGCCCGCCGTCGGCCGCTGGCGCGGCGAGTGGCCGACACCACCAACTTCGTTACCTTCTGGGTGATCGTCGGCTTTGTCGGCTACGGAATGCTTGAGTATGCAGGTTTCGATCTGCGACCGTGGTTTTCCGCCTGGGCGCCGGCGCTGCCGCTGATTGCGCTGGCAGTTGGCTTCATTCCCGGCTGCGGGCCGCAGATTGTGGTGACATCGATGTATCTTTCCGGCCAGTTGCCGATGTCGGCGTTGCTGGCCAATGCGATTTCCAACGATGGGGATGCACTGTTTCCGGCCAGTGCCGCCGCCCCGAAAGCGGCCCTGATTGCAACCGCCTATACCGCAGTGCCGGCTCTGGTGGTCGGCTACGGTTTCT
Organism: Betaproteobacteria bacterium; assembly: GCA_026710225.1. Taxonomy (GTDB): domain Bacteria; phylum Pseudomonadota; class Gammaproteobacteria; order Tethybacterales; family Tethybacteraceae; genus JAPORI01. Next base: position 809 of record JAPORI010000159.1, on the reverse strand, counting down.
ATCTGCTTTTTGAGTAATGCTGAGTTTCTTGTGCAGTAATCAATCTGTTGTTGGTCTGAGTTTCTGGCTTCCCCGAAATCTGCTAATCCAGTGCTTTGAAATGGCATTGCCGCCTGCCGATATATTGAATCAAAGCGCCAGCGAAGTTTTTGTCAGGAGGATTGACTGATGTTGCGCAGAGTCATCTTCTGGGCTGTCATGCTGTGCATGATATTCGGCTTGGTGGAGTTTAGGCTGAGTCCCACAAGGCAGCCTATCATGCCGCCCATAAAGCGGCAAGTGGTGCGGCCTATGAGATGGTCAAGAATGCGGACTATAAGGCGGCTTATGCGGCTGCGTATAGGGAGTGCTGGAACGTTTTCATGGAGGCATTCGTTGAGATGGCCAGTGCGGGGTTCAGAACGCCGAACTTAGAGGCGGTCAGTAATGCAACTTATGAAGCGGCCTATAAAGAAGCGGCCAATAATGTGGCCGAGAAGTCTGAGAAGGAGGCTAGTGTAGCGAATCACAAGTTTGCGGCATAATTAGTTTTGTCGAGAAGCAAACATAAAAAGCCTGTCGATCTTGGAGAGAATGGCAGCAGCAGTGGCAGACCAGACAAAAGGAGAGGCCTTGGCGTTGTAGTGTTTGATAAAGGTCTTGATCTTGGCAATCAGCTGCTTGACGCTGGTGCCCGAAGAGCGCCGAATTAGCTGCTGAGGATGATTGATACTGTTGGTCGACCGCGGGGCATGGGCTTGTTCTCCTTGGATTTGGGCAAAATGATTCTTCTACCATATATTTGAGGATCGCTACACTAGACAAACTCA
>JAPORI010000045.1 GCA_026710225.1 Betaproteobacteria bacterium | reverse complement strand
GCCGGCACTCCGATCACTTCCGCTACATGCTCGATCATCTCCCGGTTCAGCCAGCGCTTTTCCCCCTGGGCAATGCGCAACGCCGCCATGATTCCCGCGGCGCGCTGCTCATCCGGATACTTGCAGCACTCGCGCTCGATCTGCCGGTATGCTTCCTCCGACAGCAGCCGCTCGCCGGCACCGGCTTCGCTCACCTGTCGATCTCCCCGAACACGATGTCCATGGTGCCAATCAGCGCCACCACATCGGCAAGCATGTGGCCGCGCACCAGTTCGTCCATCGCCGCCAGATGGGCAAAGCCCGGCGCCCTGATCTTGAGCCGGTAGGGCTTGTTGGATCCGTCAGCGACCAGATAGATTCCGAATTCGCCCTTGGGATGCTCGACAGCAGCATAGGCGTCGCCGGCCGGAACTGCAAAGCCCTCGGTGAAGAACTTGAAGTGGTGAATCAACTCCTCCATGCCGCTTTTCATGTCAACCCGCTTGGGCGGCGCAACTTTGTGGTCGTCGGTCATCACCGGCCCCTCATTGGCGCGCAACCACTCGACGCACTGCCTGACGATCCGGTTGGACTGGCGCATTTCCTCGACCCGGACCAGATAGCGATCGTAGCAGTCGCCATTGACCCCGACCGGAATGTCGAAATCGAGATCGGCATAAACCTCGTACGGCTGCGCCTTGCGCAGATCCCAGGGTACGCCGGATCCGCGCAGCATCGGACCGGTGAAGCCAAGCGCCTTGGCTCGCTCCGGCTCGACCACCCCGATCCCGACGGTGCGCTGCTTCCAGATCCGATTGTCGGTAAGCAGGGTCTCGTATTCGTCAACGCAGCCGGGGAAGCGCTCGCTAAAGGCCCAGATGAAATCAAGCAGGCTGCCGCGCCGATGCTCGTTGCGACGGTCGCAATCGGCCTTTGAGCGCACCTTGCTCGGTTCGTAGATCGGCATCGAGTCAGGAAGGTCGCGATAGACGCCACCAGGACGGTAGTAGGCTGCATGCATCCGTGCCCCGGAAACCGCCTCATAGCAGTCCATCAGATCCTCCCGCTCACGAAACGCATACAGAAACATCGACATCGCACCTATATCCAGACCATGGGCACCCAGCCACAGCAGGTGGTTGAGGATACGGGTGATCTCATCAAACAGGGTGCGAATGTAGCGAGCCCGGATCGGCACCTGCACATCGAGCAGCTTTTCGATGGCCATCACGTAGGCATGCTCGTTGCACATCATCGACACATAGTCAAGCCGGTCCATGTAAGGCACCGACTGCAGATACATGCGCTGCTCGGCCAGTTTCTCGGTGGCCCGGTGCAACAGGCCGATGTGCGGGTCGGCGCGCACCACCGTCTCGCCATCGAGTTCGAGCACCAGCCTGAGCACCCCGTGTGCAGCCGGATGCTGGGGGCCGAAGTTCATCGTGTAGTTGCGAATCTCAGCCACTGGCGCCGGCTCCCCCGAAATTGTCCTTGCGCCGGATGCGGGGCACCACTTCCCGCGGCTTGATCGACACCGGCTGGTAAATCACCCTGCCCTGCTTTGGATCGTAGCGCATCTCGACCTTGCCGTAGACGGGAAAGTCGCGCCGAAACGGATGGCCGATGAATCCGTAGTCGGTAAGCAGCCGGCGCAGATCCGGGTGACCGGTAAAGGCTATCCCGAACAAGTCGAATGCCTCGCGCTCGAACCAGTTGGCAGCCGGCCATAATTCAACCACCGACGGGCAGGTCGGGATCGGCCCGGCAGCGAGCGTGGTGCGCACCCGCAGACGATGGTTGTGCCGGTAACTGAGCAGGTGATAGACAACTGCAAAGCGCGGCTGACTGTCGGTTTCGTCGCGGGAATCGAAACTGCGTTCGTTGATCGCATCCTGGACAAACAGGCCCTGATAGCCGCTGCCGAACGCGGAAAAATCGACCCCGCACAGATCAACGAGCTGCTCGAATGCGAACTGATCCTCATCGCGCAGGACGCGCATCGCATCATCAAGACTGGCAACCGGCACATGCAAGGCGATCTCGCCACGGGCCTGGCGCACCTCGCCCCTGAGTTCGGCAAACCGGCTGCGCAAATCATCGGCCAACCGGGACAAATCAGGCTGCGGCAGCTGCATCGTTTCTGCTGCCTAGCTGGTCGGCAGGTTGATCACCGAGCGCTGCAAGGTTCCGGTGTCCTTCTCCTGCTGCAAAAGCAGGTGCAGGCGTCGGAAGGCCGGATCGGCCTCGGCTATGTTGGGGAAATACTCCTCGATCAGGGCGATTGCCTCGTCGTGCCGACGCTGGCCGCGCATTATGTCGATCAGGGTCTGGACGTTCTCGATCTTGAAGCGGGTGCGCACCGAAG
>JAPORI010000017.1 GCA_026710225.1 Betaproteobacteria bacterium | reverse complement strand
ACCCTATCTGATCACCTTGCAGGTGCACGACAATGAACCGAGTGCGGTGCGCGGCCGGGCAACGGTTACGGTGCAAATCAGTATCGATGACATCAACGAGCGGCCGAACGCCTATGCGGCCGATGCCTTTGGCAGCAGTTCGCACAACCACACCCAGATAGTGGTTACCGTCAACAACAGCCAGTATCACGCCCAGTTCGGCGCCGATGACCGCGCTTCGCTGCTGCTGGCCTATGCCAGCGGCGGCACCCGCAGCACGATGAACCTGCCCGGTGTGCCGGCCAGCTCCTTGCACCAGACGGTTACCATTGGCTCTCTTGCACCCGACAGCGCCTACACCCTGTCGCTGCGCTGGAAGTCTGCCGATTCCGGCTCCGCCAGCCAGCGGTGGAGTGCGCAGGAGGTGGTGACCACCGATGCCAACCGCGCCCCGGTGTTTACCGGCGGTGCCAGCGTAAATCGTTCGCTCAATGAAAGCGTCGGCACTGACGACACTGCGGTGGGCACCGCAGTCGGTGCACCGATCGTCGCCACCGATGCAGACGGCGACACGATAGCCTACACCTTCACTCCCGACAGCGATGATTTCAGCATCGATGCGGCCGGTCAAATCAAGGTCAAGAGGGCGGCCAACTTCAACTTCGAGCAAAGTCCCGAACCCGTAACCCTTACCGTTGCCGCCAGTGACGGGGTGGTGTCCGAGTCGCCCAGGCAGCAGGTGATCATCAACATAGCCAACATAGTCGAGGACCCGGAAAACTACTCGGATGCCAATTTCCGCCAGGACGGCCAGACCAGGATTGCGGTGACCTTGAAATGGAACAACAAGCCGTATCTTGACCAGTTTGCCGCCGAGGACCGCGGCTCGGTGGCGTTGGGCTGGTATTATGATGAGGGAACCATTGTAAATGAAAAGACAACTGTGGCGATCACCCAGACCGTTTTTGCGATTACGGTCAAAGGCAGCCAGCCATTTAATAATTTCACGGTGACCTTGCGCTTTTTCAGCAAGGACGGATCATCCGGGACGGCCAACTATGAAATCACGCCGAATCTCGACCCCAATGCGGCTCCGGTATTCACGGCCAGTTCGCTGACGCCGAGCCGGGACGAGAACTCCGGCACTGCTGCCACAACCGACGAGGGGGTAACCCTGGCGATGCTGCTGGCAACCGACGCCGACAACGATGCGCTTGCTTTCAGCAAGCGTCCCGGTCTTGACGGTGCCTTGTTCGGCGTCAAGACCAGCGGCGAGGTTACCCTCAAAACGGCAACCAACTTCAACAAGGAAGTCAAGGACAAATACACGCTAAATGTGCGGGTTAGCGACGGCGTCTACCGGGGTTCGGCAAATGGACAACTGGTGCTGAGCATCGACGACATCGCCGAGCCGCCGGTGTTTGCCGCGGCCAGTTTCCCCAGGCAGTTGGTGAGTTCTTCGGCACAAGGCGATTTCACCTTCCATGCCGCTACCGATCCGAATAATCCGGATGATGCAACCGCGATCAGCTATGTTGCCCAGCGGATCAATTCCACCAGCGATCTGGCCGCCGCCGGCGTTGAGTTCACTGCTGCCACCCGCCGATTCGTGGTTGCGGCCGGCTCGTCGGCGGCGACCCTGACGATCCGGGTTACCGCCTCTGATAGCGACACTGATCCGGAACAAACCTCCCAGCAGTTCATTCTCGAGATAGTCGATGTGGGCATAGACGCTCCCGAATCGGCCGCGTTGAGCCGGGAGACCAGGAGTTCGGTGCTGCCGGTGAAACTGGTCAGCGCACCGGTCGGCACCGGCGAGGTAACCCTGGCGTTGAGTTCTGCCACCGCAGCCGAAGTCGATGTGTCTCCGGCGCAACTGGTGTTTACCCGCACCAGTTGGCAAACCGTCCAGAATGCAACCGTCACCTTGAAGGATGCCGCCCTGAGCACCAAGAACATGCGCACGGTCAAGGTGATGATTGCGGTCGATGATGCCAGCAACACCAACTACGCCAGCGGCGTTACCGCCGCCGAGGTCGATGTGGCCGTCGATCTTCTCAACCGGGCGCCGGCGTTCACCGCCGATGAGCGCACCCGCAGCATCGAAGAGGGTGACTATGCCGCCTCCGATCCGATCGGCGATCCGATCGCCGCCGGTGACTCCGACAATCCGGCCGGTGACCTGACCCATAGCCTGGTCGGAACCTCGCAACTGTTTGCAGTCTCGGCCGCCGGCCAGCTGAGCTTCAAGGCGGCGACCAGTCTCGATCACGAGACTACCGACAGCTACAAGGTAACCCTAAAGGTCGACGACGGCGAGACTGCCAACATCGGCCGGGCGACGGTCACCGTTGCAATCATGGTTACCGATATCAACGAG
>JAPORI010000029.1 GCA_026710225.1 Betaproteobacteria bacterium | reverse complement strand
CCGGCGGTCGTGGTGTTGCCCAGCCTACCGTCAAGGCATAACCTAGCATCCCCAAGAAAGCTGGCGCAGCGGCTCCGTCCGGCGGCGGCTTTGCCCAGCCCACCGTCAAGGCACAACCTAGCATTCCCAAGAAGATGGCAGCACCGGGAGGGGCCGCCATTCAGCCACCAGCCCCGACCGGCGGTGTTCAGCCACCAGCGCCAACCGGCGGTGTTCAACCGCCAACTCCGACCGGAGGTGTCCAGCCACCGGCTCCGACTGGCGGCGTGCAGCCACCAGCCCCGACCGGAGGTATCAAACCGCCGGCTCCAACCATGCCGGCCAAGCCTGCCGCTGTTGCCAAGCCAGCAGGAATGAAACTGCCGCCAGCTGCTCCCTCGGCTGCTGCCAAGCCAGCAGGAATGAAACTGCCACCAGCCGCTCCCTCAGCTGCCGCCAAGCCTGCGGGAATGAAACTGCCACCAGCCGCTCCCTCAGCTGCTGCCAAGCCTGCGGGAATGAAACTGCCGCCAGCCGCTCCCTCAGCTGCTGCCAAGCCTGCCGGTGGTGCAGCCATTCCAAAATTCACTATGCCGACGGCACCGGCAACCGGTGGAGCAAGTGCACCGGCCAAACCGCCGGCCGCCAGTCAGCCCGGGATGGCTCCCCTGCCCAAGCCAAAGCCGGCCGCCGCGCCGCCGCCAAAGCCGGCAGCGCCAGCGCCAGCCAAAGCGGCTCCGGCACCAGCAAAATCTGCCGCAGCCGACAAAGACGACGACGATGACTTTGGCCGTCCTACCCTCAAGAAAAAGCGCCGCTCAATTTCCTGACCGTATTGCGCTGGCGCTTTTAGCGCCCAACTGTCATCCTGATAATAAACTGCTTGCCGTTGTCGGCTGAGAAGATTCAGGTGCCTGAGTTGATGCGCCTGCACACATCAACTCAATTGCCAAGCGCCGGCGATCGGGGCCGGAAACTTCCAGCAGTTTGCCAGCGCTCATCACCATCAGACGATCGGCACGCTCAGCCAGAATGTCCAAATCCTCCGAACAAATCAAGATAGCCGCTCCCCGCTGGCAAGCTTGATCAAGACACTCGACTACTGAGGCTGCCGATGCACTGTCAAGGCCGGCGGTAGGATTGAGGGCAACGACGACAGCCGGATTACCAGCCAGTTCACGTTCAACAAGCAGTTTGCGCTGGTTGCCGCCGGAAAGCCAGCAAAACAGATCCGAAGAGCGCTGCACCGCCAGCCGCGCCCGGGCGATTACTTGATTAGCATGCGCGGCGATTGCCCGGCCTTGCAAAATAGCGAACCGGCTTGCATACGGAGGTCTGCGATAATCATGGACAACAAGGTTCTCGGCAATGCTCATGTCAGCCATGCAAGCGTCGGCAAGAGGATCCTCGACTATGCAGCGCATTCCCAGCTTGCGGCCGTTTCCTCCGGCCAAATGCTTGCCTGCTATGCGGATCGTTCCGGTGCGGGCAAGACTAAATCCAGCCAGAATCTCGATAAGCTGGTTCTGGCCGTTGCCGGCCATGCCGGCTATGCCAATCATTTCACCGGCGGCAACTTGCAAATTGATCGGCCCGGCAAACCCCGGCAGCACCAAATCATCAATATCCAGGATCGTGGCGCCCGGCATCGCAGATGGGCGCGATGGCAATCGCGCCGCGGCCGGCTGGGCAAAAATTGCCTGGCGGATCTGCTCGGCATCGGTGCTGCTGGCAGCCCCGGAAAAAACCAGCCGACCGGCGCGCAGCACATGCACATGGTCAGCGACGGCCAGGATTTCCGCAATCCGGTGCGATGCAATCAGGGCGCTTGCACCCTGATCAACCTGTTGGCGGATGCCGGCAAGAAACGCATCGGCTTCAACCGGAGTAAGAGCCGCAACCGGTTCGTCCAGCAGCAGAAACTGACAGCCACTCAGGTCAAGACCGGCCAGAGCTACTTGCTGGCGCTGGCCGAAGCCAAGTTTTTCGACTGCACAATCCAAGTCAATATTCGCCTGCTGACGGGCAAGCGCCTGCACAGCGCGGCGCCGCAATTGCCGCCAGTTGATTCGCCAGCGATTGCCACCACAAGCCAGTGCCAGGTTTTCAATCACCGACATGCCGGCAATCAGACCGGCGTCCTGGCGCATCAGACCCATCTTCTGCCGGCCGCCGGCAAAGAAAATCCGGCCGGAATCCGGGGCGTGCACTCCCGCCAGCGCTCTTAGCAGCGAAGACTTGCCGGCGCCATTTTCGCCAAGCAGGGCATGAATCTTGCCGCAGGCCAGATCAAGCGAAACTGCATCAACAGCGATGTTGTCCGCGTAGCGAACCGTAACCTTTTCGATCGCCAGGCTATTGCTCATGACGACAACCGCTGCCTGATTCCTAACAGAACCATGATCAGCAAAACCATAATCTGCGGCAGAATATTGAAC
>JAPORI010000119.1 GCA_026710225.1 Betaproteobacteria bacterium | reverse complement strand
TGCGGAGGATGCGGCGGCCATATTCGAGATAAATAGCAGCAGTGGTGTGATAGGCTTGGCCAAGGCGGTGAACTTCGATCATGAGAAAAAGAATGCATACACGCTAACCCTGCGGGCAACTCATAGCGGCGCAAGCAATGATGCAGAGTTTGTGTTGCGCATATTAAATATTGATGAAGCACCTTTCTTTGATAGTTCTGAAACCACAGATATTTTGTTGAATGGGCGAAATGGTGGTAGCGCTGTTTTTGTCGCAGCGAAAGATCCAGAAGGGGTTGCAACCATGTCCTATTCGGCAGAGTTGGCAGACGGCTCTCCTTTGCCAAGCGGGGTTACTTTCGAGTCGTCAGAAATTGAGTTTACAGTTGCGCCGGGAACTTCAGAGGGCAATTATCAAGTCAAGTTGCGGGCTGAGCAAAGCGAGGATCCAAGCAAATACGACGAAGTGCAATTAAATTTGAGAATATCGTCAGGGATAGTTGCAAGCCCTGTCCAGTTTGCGTTGAGCAAAATACGCAGGTCAGCGGTATTGGATGTGGCGCTTGATCAACTTCCCAGCGGCGGGAATGTTACCTTGACGTTGGTCGGTGCCAATACACAGATAGAGTCAGATCCGAACGAGCTTGTGTTTACGCCAACCAATTGGAATGTAGTTCAGAAAACGACAGTGAGCATAACTGATAGCGGGCTAATGGTCAAGGGAGAGCGAAACATCAATTTCACTATTGCCGTGCACGATAGAAGTTCTTCGGCGACCAACTATCGCGCTGTCAATCCGTTTATATTGTCGGCTGATGTCAATGTTATTAATGAATTCCCGGTATTCCCCGAGACAATCGCCCCTCGAGCCATTGACGAAAATGATGCCAAGGCGGAAACGGCTGACGGTGCAAGCATCGGGGCTCCGGTGACGGCTACTGATCAAGACAACCCGACCGGGCTGGTCTATTCGATTAACCCGGCCAGTCCTCTGTTCGGGATAGACGCGACCAGCGGTCAGATTACCCTCAAAGGCCCGGCCAACTTGAATCATGAGAAGCAGGCCGCTTACACGGTAAATGTCGAGGTGCATGACAACGAGCCATCGGCAGTTCGTGGCGATGCCACAACGCCTGTGGTTATCAGAATCAACAATGTTGACGAAGATCCGGACGACTACAGCAGTGTTGCCAACTTCAGGGTCACCAGCCATACGCATAGGGAAATAGTGCTGGAATGGGAAAACTCCGATGGCGGCACCGGCGGCTATTACGGTCAGTTTGACGAGGCCGACCGGCTGTCAATAATAATCAGTTATGGCACCGGCAGTACTGCGTATGACCCAGTTGAACTGGCGCCGGACCAGGAAGCTGTGACGTTGACTGGTTTGGCCGGGGGGTCAGACTACGATATAACTGTCAGGTGGTACAGTGCCGACAATTTGTACGGTGCCTCGCAGATTACGCTGGATGAGACCACCGATGCCAACAGTGCCCCGGTTTTCACATCATCTTCGCTAATGGCTACAATATCCGAAGGGGTTGTTACCGCAAGTAATCAGGCAGTAGCGACGGTTGTCGCCACTGACGCTGAGAGCGACACTATTTCTTACAGCATAGTTAGCGATGCCGATGGGGCGAACTTTATCATCGGAGCGAGCAACGGTATAGTGATCGCTGATCTGGGAAGGGTGTTTGATTACGAGAACAAAGACCTTTACACGATAAATATTCGTGCCGACGAGGGAACCACAAGCACCGATGGTGCACTTGTCCTGACCATAAGAGATGTTTCCGGAGAAGCGCTGGCTTTTGACAGGGTTGCAGTTGCAAACATCGCTCTTACTTTAGACGAGAATGACGGCAAGGAAAGGCTGGCGTCTGATACTAACATCGGCACGCCGGTGGCTGCTGCCGGCGTGGACAATGCAGTTTTGAGTTACGGTCTGGTCGGCGGCAGCAGCGAGTTCAAGATCGTTCCTGCTACCGGTCAGTTGCAGGCTGTTGCCGAACTTAATTTCAACCACGAGCGCCAAGCCAGTTATGTATTGACGGTGCAGGCAAGAAGTGCGGGCATGTCGGCGCTGGCAACGGTTACAGTGCAAATCAACAGCATTGATGAGCGTCCGGAAAACTATACTGGGCACCGCTTTGCGCTTCTGGGCAGCACTCGCAATGAGTTGACAATGAGTTGGAGCAATGTCGAATACGAAAACCAGTTTGATGCCGTGGACCAGGAGCGCATCGAGGTAAGTTACGGTGGCGGTGGCGGTCTTGCCGCAACGGTGACATTGGCGGCAGTTGCCACCCAAGTTCGGCTGGTTGGGCTGACGGCAGGCAGTTATGATTTAACCATCCACTGGTTCAGTGCTGACAATATAGCGCAAAATACGCCAGTGATTTATCGTGGTGCGACTGTTGACGCCAACAATAGTCCGGTGTTTTCAGGCAGCCTGAATTACAGCCGCCGTGAAAATGTCGCAGCGCAGCAGACTGCGGCCGGCACTCGGATTGGGGTGGTGTCTGCGAGTGATGCG
>JAPORI010000125.1 GCA_026710225.1 Betaproteobacteria bacterium | reverse complement strand
CGATCAGGGCGGCAATCGTGTCCGGGCTGCTGTTGCAGGCGGCCGCTGCGTGCAGCGGGGTCTGTTTGTTCAAGTTGGCGTGATTGACATCGGCGCCGGATTCGATGAGGTCAGCGATGATTTGCGGGTGCGGGCTGGCCAGTCCGCCGGGCAGGAAGGTGAAATCATCGGTGCTGTATAAGCTGCCGCCATCGTGGTGTTGCGGGTTGATGCCTTCTTTAATGTGCTTGCTGCTGGCGGAGATTTCGATGCGGTTGTAGACGACGGCAATCATCAGCGGCGTCCAGAAGTTGTTGTTGACGCTGTTGGGATCAGCGTCAACCGCCAGCAGGGTGCGGATTACCGCCGGTTTGTTCGAGTTGGCGGCTGCCGCGTGCAACGGCGTCCATTTTTCTTCGTTGCGGCGGTGCGGATCGCCGCCGGCTGTGCACAGGGCATCGATTATCCGGTCGTTGGGATTGAAGGCGGCCGCTGTGTGCAGCGGCGTTTCGCCGCGCTCATTTGGGCAGTCGGGATCGGCACCGGCATTAACCAGGGCGTCAATCACCTCCGGGTGCGGGCTGAGCGCGGCCGCCCAGTGCAGCGGGCTGTTGCCGTGCTCGTCGTGTCCGTCAATCTTGCCGCCGGCTTCCAGGCAGACCTTTACCTGCGCCAGATTGGCTTTTTTAAAGAACTGCACGGAGTGAAACAGGCCGGTTGAATTCTTGCCCATGCCTTTTTCGCCCCAAATCAAGTCAGTGCCGGCGGGCGGCTACCAGCTTGGCGAGCACCGCGCTGTTTTGCAAGTGCTTGTTGCCCCTTGCCAGGTCCCAGGCGGTTTCGCCGTTGTTGTTGCCGCGGGCGATATCAGCGCCGGCGGCAATCAGGTCAACGATGACTTGCGCCAACTTGCCGTGTTCAGCGGCTGCGTGCAGCGGCGTGTTGCCGTCCTTGTCCAGATGGTTGGGATCGGCACCGGAGGCGAGCAAGGTGGCGGCGATGGCGGCGGATGAGTGCTGCCTGACAAAGTGCAGCGGCGTCTGGCCGTCGTTGTTGCAATGGTTGGGATTGGCGCCGGCTTCCAACATGGCGTTAACCACTTCGACTTCCTCGTTGTCGGACATGGTCGCTTTGTGCAGCGGCACCATGCCGTGCTCGTTGCGGGCATGGATGTCGGCGCCGGCATCGACCAGCGTCTGGATGACTTCCGGATACCAGCAGCGATAGCCGGCCCCGTGCAGCAGCGTGTTGCCCTCGATGCTGTCCCGGTGGTCAATGTTGGCACCGGCAGCCAGCAGCAAGGTGGCCAGTTCCGGCTCGCTGCGGCAGGCGCAGATATACAGCGGGGTATGGCCTTTCTTGTTGGCCAGCTCGATTTGCGCACCGGCTTCCAGCAGCAAGCCGGCCGACTCAGGCTGGTTTTCGAAGGCAGCGCAGTATAGCGGCGTTTCGCCGTTGTCGGTCTGGGCGTTGATCTGGGCGCCGGCTTCGATGAGGGTGGTGACGATTTCAGGATCGCAGCGAAACAGGATCGCCCCGTGCAGAGGGGTGAAGCCTTGCCGGCGGATGTTGACATTGGCACCGTCGGCCAGGCATTGCTTGATCTCATCCAGGGTCACATTGGCGAAGAACCAGTTTGAGTCGAAGTTTTCAAAACGCTGCTTGTCCATGATTGATGATTTGAGCGGCAAGGCGATGCCCCGGCGTTTTTAGCCCCTCCCTTGCCTTGGGGATTTGCCAGCCGACGCGACCATAATTATACGCAATCGGGTGGTGTTGTTGTTGCCGGGCCGGATCGAATGATTGATTTGCCTGCCGGGAGCCGTTGCATGCAACACAATGGAATGCCTTGGCGAAGGTTTTTTCGCTAGCTGCTGCAAAAGGCAAATTCAGTCCCCAAGCCACCCTGTCTGCATCATGCCGGCGGCTAATTCCAAGCTCAGCCCTTCTTGGCGTGCGTGCGCCGCCAACTGCTTGACTAGGGCGATCGGGTATTTGGGCTGTCTCTTTTTCATGGTGTAAGTCCTTTTGGGAAAGGCGGATATTGGTTCTTACACACAAAATTCTAGACAGTCCCGACAGTCTCCTTACCACCGGTTGGCGGGTTTTCAGGATGGCTTTCTCTGTCCGATGGATGAAGAGAATTAACAAAATCAATGATAGTTTCTTGATTCACTTTCACATGCCCCATATAGTAGCTGTCTAACATGTCTATCAATTTCTCTCTTTTTTTCTGGTCATCAAGAACCTGGTCCCATGCACGGCGCAGGGTTCTTTTATACTTGTCACTATATGGTTTCAAAGAATCGATAAAATTACTTGCAGCTTTCTGCGCCTCAGGGTCCTTTTTGTCCATTTGCGTGAGGGAAAGCACCATTCTTTGCAACTGATCTCCGCGGCTTGACTGCACGCCTTCCCATGCACGGTGCAGATTTTCCTGGATCGTCTCGGACAAGGATCGAGATATGTTTTTCTCCGCTTCGCCTTTGACTATCTTGTCGTATTCCAAATAGTCGCAGAATTTGCTTGCAGCGTCGTTTGA
>JAPORI010000022.1 GCA_026710225.1 Betaproteobacteria bacterium | reverse complement strand
ATGAATGCCAGGACGAGCAGCACCAGGACGATGGCGTGCTTCCACGCCGGATAGCGTTTCATCCTCTAGATGCTTTCAATTGTTCCCTTGGGCAAAAGGGTCTGAATAGAGTTCTTCTGGAAGGTCACTTTTTGTCCGGAGCCGACATCCAGAGTCACGAAACTTTCGTGAATCTCTACCACCCGGCCTAAAACCCCGCCGGTGGTAACCACCTCGTTGTCGATTTGCAGCGAGTTGATCATTTCCCGGTGCTGCTTGGTGCGCTTTTGCTGCGGCCTGATGAGCATGAAGTAGAAGACTACAACGATCAGGATGATCGGCAACAGGTTCAACAGTAGCCCGCCTCCCTGCGGGGCGGCTTGGGTCTGGGCGTGGGCGGGCAGCAAGAGTGGCATTGGTTGATCGGGTGCGGGTTGGTCGAACTGGTTCGGGGAAGTATGCCGATTCTATCAGTCTTTTTCGATTGCCCGGGCCGCGTAGCGCGCCAGCATGTCGGCCTCGAAGTTTGCCTCCTCGCCGACTTTCAGCTGTGCGAGCACGGTTTGCGCAATGGTGTGCGGTACCAGTTCCACCGCAAAGACGCTTCCCTGGCAGGAGGCAACGGTAAGCGACACTCCGGCTACGGCCACCGAACCCTTCTCGGCAATCAGCAAGGCGCATTGATCCGGTGCCTGCAACACCAGGCGCAGTGCTTGGCCGCGCTCTTGCCGGTTTTGCAGCCGGGCGGTGCCGTCGATGTGCCCGAAGATCAAATGGCCGTCAATGCTGTCGCCGGCCTTCAAGGATGCTTCCAGGTGCACCATTTGTTCGGCGGCCAGCGCCGCGGTGCGCGCCAGCGTTTCCGGGGACAGATCGAAGCTGGCGATGCCGTCGTTTTTTTCCGCCAGGGTAAGACAGCAGCCGTTTACGGCAATGCTGGCGCCGATTTCAGTTGCCGCCAGCAGCGCATCCGGCACCGCAATCGCTATCCGCGCACCCTGGTCTTGCCTGGTATGGGAGGCTATCTTGCCCAGATGGCTGATTATGCCGGTGAACATCTTGGGGCATCCTTGTCGGTACTCGTCAGCGGCCAGCGCGGTCTGATCTTGAGGTCGTAGCCGCTTTGCAGGTGTCGGGTGCCGGCCAGTGCAATCATTGCCGCGTTGTCGGTGCAAAACTCGGCTGCCGGACAGGCAATCAGGGCATTGCGTTGATCTGCGATCTTACCCAATGCTTCCCGCAGGGCAAGATTGCAGGCGACGCCTCCCACCACCGCCAGCCGCTTGCGGCGGGTGCGTCTCAGTGCCAGTTCGGTCTTGCCGGCCAGAGTGGCGATTGCGGCAGATTGAAATGCCGCAGCAATATCGGCTTTCTTGCCGCCTTGTTCAAGGCGCCGGCGCGCCGCGGTCTTGAGGCCGGAGAAACTGAAGTTCAGTCCTCTTTGCCGCAGCATCGGGACTGGCAGGCTTGCCGCTTGCTCATTGCCGCGTCGGGCCAGTTTTTCAAGACCGGCGGCACCCGGATAGGGCAGGCCGAGCAGCGTTGCCGTCTTGTCAAACGCCTCGCCGGCTGCGTCATCGAGAGTCTCGCCGAGAAGCAGGTAGTTGCCGGGTCCGGCAACATCGTACAGGGCAGTGTGGCCGCCGGAGACCAGCAGGGCGAGATAGGGAAAGTCGAAATCCGGCGGCGGATCGAGAAACGGCGACAGCAGGTGGCCTTCCAGATGATGCACCGCCGCCAGCGGCACCCGCCAGCTCCAGGCCAGCGACTGGGCCAGCGCCACTCCAACCGCCAGGCAGCCGGCCAGTCCGGGTCCGGTGGTGCAGGCAACCGCATCCGGTTTCCGGCCCGCCAGCACTTGCTCGACCAGCGGCAGCAGGGCGCCGATGTGATCGCGGGATGCAAGTTCAGGCACCACGCCGTTGTAGGGCCGGTGGGTGCTGCTCAGGCAGGTTGACTTGTGGGCAATCAGCCCCCGGCTTTGCCGGTAGAGGGCCGCCGAAGTGTCGTCGCAGGAAGTCTCGATGCCAAGTACCAGCGGATCTTTGCCAACCGGATGCGGGCGCAATTGTGCCGATGCCATCCAGACTATCTTAAGGGCAGTTGCCAGCAAATGCCGGCTGCACCTTCGGTCATGCAATTGCCCGGATTTTTGCCCTGTGGCCTAGAATCAGAAGCGGTCCGCACCCGTTGTGGGGAGTGGGCGCGTTGTAAAACGAAACGGAGAACATGTGAAGCGAGGAAAGAAAGCCGGCAATTGCCTTGACCTGCGCAGCATGCGCAATGAGATATCCGATCTTGCTGGCGAATTCGACTTGTGCGAAAAATTTCCGCAATCGGTAAGCCAGGAGGCACTCGGTCGCGCCGAGGCGGTGCCAATCGACGCTGGTGGGTCGCGTCAGGATTTGCGCAATCTGCCGCTGGCGACCATCGACGGGCCTACCGCCCGCGACTTTGACGATGCAGTTTTTTGCCAGCGAGACGAAGCAGGCGGTTACGAGTTGATTGTCGCGATCGCGGATGTATCCGAGTATGTGCGCACCGGTGATGCGGTTGACAAGGAGGCCGGC
>JAPORI010000192.1 GCA_026710225.1 Betaproteobacteria bacterium | reverse complement strand
GTTGACATCCAGTTTGGTGCCGGCGGCGACGAGTCTCAGGACTGGGCGCGGATGCTGGTGCGGATGTATACCGGCTATGCCGCCTCACGCGGCTGGAAAGTGTCGATCATCGAGGAAACTCCCGGCGATCACGGCATCAAGAGTTGCTCCCTGCTGCTGGAAGGCGTCAACGCCTACGGTTACCTGCGCACCGAAACCGGCATCCATCGGATGGTGCGCAAGTCGCCGTTTGACTCCAATCACCGCCGCCACACGACCTTTGCTTCGGTTTTCGTCTATCCGGTGCTCGAAAGCGACTCCCAGGTGCAGATCAATCCGGCCGATCTGCGCATCGATACCTATCGGGCCTCCGGCGCCGGCGGCCAGCATGTCAACACCACCGATTCAGCGGTGCGCATCACCCACAATCCGTCCGGAATAGTGGTGCAGTGTCAAAACGATCGCTCGCAGCACAAGAACCGGGCTACCGCCCTGGCGATGCTGCAGTCGCGGCTGGAGATGCTTGCCGAGGAGCAAGCCCAGGCGCACAAGCGGCAGTTGGCGGCAAGCAAGGACGACATCGGCTGGGGATCGCAGATCCGCTCCTATGTCCTTGATCAGTCGCGGGTCAAGGACTTGCGCACCGGCCACGAATCGGGTAACCCCAACGCAGTGCTCGACGGCAGCGCGCTCGGCCGGTTCATCGAGGCTTCCCTGCGCAGCAAGGTCTGATCTGATTTTTAATAAAAAAAAGGGGGAGCGCCGGTAACCCCTAAGGCGCTCCCCCAGATGGGATGCACAATGCGTTGCGCTACATCATGCCGTCCATGCCACCGTGTCCATGCGGCATCGCCGGTGCCGGCTCCTCCTTCTTGGGAGCCTCGGCCACGGCCGCATCGGTGGTAAGGATCAGTCCGGCGATCGAGGCGGCGTTTTGCAGGGCTGAACGGGTGACCTTGGTCGGGTCGATTATCCCGCCCTTGACCATGTCGACCATCTCGCCGGTAGCCGCGTTGTAGCCGTTGTCGCCGGCGGCTTCCTTGACCGAGTTGGCAATCACCGACGGTTCGCCGCCGGCGTTGCTGACGATCATGCGCAGCGGCTCTTCCAGCGAGCGCACCACCAGCCGCACTCCGGCCTTCTGGTCGTCGTTCTTGCCCTCGCTCTCGACCTTGGCAGCCGCGTCGATGGCGCGAATCATCGCAACACCGCCGCCGGCGACGATGCCTTCCTCAACCGCGGCCCGGGTGGCGTGCAGGGCGTCTTCCACCCGCGCCTTCTTCTCCTTCATTTCAACCTCGGTGGCGGCACCGACCTTGACCACGCCAACTCCGCCGGCGAGCTTGGCCATCCGCTCCTGCAACTTCTCGCGGTCGTAGTCGGATGAGGTGTCCTCGATTTGCTGACGCAACTGCTTTACCCGTCCCTCGATCGCGTCCTTGGAACCGGCGCCGTCGATGATGGTGGTCTCTTCCTTGCCGATCTCGATCCGCTTGGCGCTGCCCAGATCTTCAACATCGACCTTTTCCAGACTCAATCCGACTTCCTCGGAGATTACCTTGCCGTTGGTGAGGATGGCAATGTCTTCGAGCATCGCCTTGCGCCGGTCGCCGAAGCCGGGCGCCTTGACCCCGCAGACTTTAAGGGTGCCGCGGATGTTGTTGACCACCAGAGTCGCCAGCGCCTCGCCCTCGATGTCCTCGGCGATCATCAGCAGTGGCCGGCCGGCCTTGGACACCTGCTCGAGAATCGGCAGGATGTCGCGAATGTTGGAGATCTTCTTGTCGTGAATGAGCAGAAAGGGGTTTTCCAGCACCGCCATCTGCCGGTCGGTGTTGTTGACGAAGTAGGGCGACAGGTAGCCGCGGTCAAACTGCATTCCCTCGACGATGTCCAGTTCGTTTTCAAGGGTCGAGCCGTCCTCGACGGTGATCACTCCCTCATTGCCGACCTTGTCCATCGCTTCGGCGATGATCTTGCCGACATCCTCGTCGGAATTGGCCGAGATCGATGCAACCTGGGCGATTTCAGTGTTGCTGCGACATGGCTTTGACTTGTCCTTTATCTAGTTTACCGGCAGTGTAACCTCCTTGTCAATGCCGCGCTTGAGGTCCATCGGGTTCATGCCCGCCGAGACGTGCTTCATGCCTTCGCGTACCAGCGCCTGGGCAAGCACGGTGGCGGTGGTGGTGCCGTCGCCGGCGACGTCGGAAGTCTTGGAGGCAACCTCCTTGAGCATCTGGGCGCCCATGTTCTCGAACTTGTCGGCAAGTTCGACTTCCTTGGCTACCGATACGCCGTCCTTGGTTACGGTCGGGGCTCCGAAACTGCGCTCGAGCACCACGTTGCGCCCCTTGCGCTTTCGGAAAAGTGAATGTCCTTTGCTGCCATTGTGGCTTTCTCCTTGGTTCTTGGATTAGAAAATGTTGTTGATTGTCAGAGGGGGAAGGGAATTCCGGCTCGGGGAAAGGTTGCTAGTTCTTGCCCGCGCCCTCGATGATGCCGAGCACGTCGTCCTCGCGCATGACGGTCAGTTCGTCACCGTCAATGGTGACGTTGGATCCGGCGTATTTGCCGAACAGCACCCGGTCGCCGACCTTGAG
>JAPORI010000056.1 GCA_026710225.1 Betaproteobacteria bacterium | reverse complement strand
CCGGTGCGGATGCCGACTTTTCCCGGGCGATTGAACTAAACGGCGATGATGCTGCTGCCTATATCAATCGCGGCAAGGCCCGGCGCGAAAAAGGCGACACCGATGGAGCCATTGAAGATTTTTGCAAGGCTCTTGAACTCAATCCTGCCGATGCTGATGCCTACCTGCATCGCGGCAGCGCCTATTTCCGGAAAGGGGACACCAGTAAGGGCTTGGCCGATTTCCGCAAGGCAATTGAACTTGATCCGGACAACATCGACTTGTATATGGTGCGCGGACAGGCCCGCTTCAATTGCGGTTATTATGATCTGGCTGAGGAGGATTTCGATCAAGTAATCAGGTTCGACCCCAAACATGTGTATGCCTATACCAAGCGCGGACGCGCTCGCCAGTTCAAGGGGGAAAAGGAAAGCGCCCAGGCTGATTTCGATCGGGCCGTTGAACTCGATCCGCAAAACCCCGTCGTCTATCTGTGCCGCGGCCTTTTCCATCACCGCAACAAAAACCCGGATGCGGCCTGGGCTGATTACAATCAGGCAATGGCCATCGACCCGCAATCAGCTGGCGCCTACATCGGGCGCGGCAACATCCTTTATCAAAAGGGAGAACTTGAAGAGGCGTTTGGCAACTACGACAAGGCCAATGAACTGGACCCGGAGTGCCGCAATTTGCACATAAACTGCGATTTTGCCTGGTGCACCAGGCACATGAGGCAAGCACAATAGCCGCAACCATCGCTATGCTTGCCAGTTGGAAAAAGCAGTGTCGCCCGGCTTTCCGAACAATGGCCGCGCCCCGGGCAGGCAGGCTGGCTGACACATCTTTGCCCGCCCAAGCCTGAAAGCAGGCCGCCGCCAGCGGGAGTAAAGACAAGTTGGCCGCCCCAACAAAAGCCCAACGCGAGCACCAGCAGGCGGTAGTGCGATTCCAGCAAGCGGCCATCAACATTCTCAGCCTGACAAGATACACGGTCGACCCGGCCAACCTGCCCTTGCACTACACTTCCCTTGCCGTAATCGACTCGCTGATCGAAGCCGGATTCTTTCGCATCTATAACGCCGGCGGAATGCACGATCCAAGTGAAGGAAGGCACCTGCTGGCAAGAATGAGGATGAAGTTATCTGATTATCAAATCAGGCAACTACTCAGTGCAAATGGCGGCCACGAGATGTTCATCAGCAGTTTGGTCTTGAATAGCAACAACCGGATTGGCGATGACTTGATGTGGCGCACCTATGGCGACGGCAGGAAAGGCGTCGCACTGGCTTTCAGGGATTTGGGCGCCAGCTCCTTCTCTGACTTTATTGAACATCTAGCGCAGAAGGAGGACATTACATCAACCGACCAGTTGGGGAAAACGCCGATCGTCAAGCAGGAAATGTTTCTCGGCAAGGTCTGTTACGGCACCAGCGATATGCAAGACGAGATCGACAATCTTGGCGAGCAACTGAGGAAAATCAATGTCGATTGGTTGAGTGAGCAAGAGAAATACCGGCTAAGCAGGCTGCTGAACTTTGTCCGCTATATGTTCAAGCAGGACCTCTACCGCCGCGAGGAGGAAGCGAGGGTGCTGGTGCTGCGTCCTCTTCTGCACGCGCTATCGACAAGGGACTTCTCGCGCTCCTATCTGGAAATTCCGGGCTTTTTCAGGCCTGAGGCACTGATTGTTGGGCCTGATGCCTGGCGTCCGGAGATATGCAAGCAATGGCTTGAGTCCCAGTCGTGGGTCAAGGGCAATCAAAAGGTGGGCGAGAAGGCGATAACGATAAAGTGCAGCGACCGGGAAGAATAATCCTGATACCGTATCGGTTGTCTGTGCCAATGCAAATCTGAAACCCAATTTTGCGCGACTGCGACTGGATGAAAAAAGGTTCTGCGATTAATTCGGAAACTTTCTGGAATTTTGTAGTTAACTTTTCAGCGCGCCAAGCGCACGCGTCAGGGTGCCGCGCCCGCGGGCTGCACTCCTTTCCAAGTTACCGGGGGGTTGGGGCAACAACATCAATAGTCCTGCAAAATCCTGCCGATTCTATCATTATTGGGCAGGCGGCGGCAAGTTTGCCGCCCTTTTCGCCGCCCACGCGCCAGCGCGTGGGGTCGATTTTGTGGCTGACCACGCCATCTTCCTGCCGGCTGGCGCTGCCTTGTAGCCCTGCCGCAGCCACTTGCGCAGGCAAGGGGCAGCAGGTGGGAGACGGCAACGGCTCGCTTTCTGCCCAAGCCGCGGCGACCAGGAGCACCTGGTCAGCTTTGGCTGCCTCCGCCTCTTACTCTTTCTACCGGCGAGCACTATCTGGCTGCCCGGCGGCGGTTGCCACCAGCGCCTGCCCTCCCCCGATCCGGTCGGTTGGGCTGCGCCCGCACCGCTTGCGCACCAGCCTCGTGATGCTCGAATAACCGGGAGGATTTCTCTGTAAAATACCGGAAAATCGCAAAATTTTCCGGCCAACCGCAGCAAGGCCAACCGAGCCATTGCCAGACGATTTTGCCACCTGCCCGATTTATGATATAATCGCGCCTAGCCAACTGGCGGTAGTGAGCGGCAATCAAAAAAAACGGCTCCTGTCGCCGTATTGACGGTCG
>JAPORI010000011.1:705-2587 GCA_026710225.1 Betaproteobacteria bacterium | reverse complement strand
TAATCGCCAGCACCGGCGAAACAAGCAGATAGGCGATCAGCCTTAACGGCCGGGCGTCAGGCGGAACTTAGATCGCGGGTCAAGGCGGCGGTGCCGGTGCGCACCGTCTCGAGGATGGCGCCGGTGGGCAGCGATTCAAGAAACGCGTCAAGTTTGGCACACACACCGGTTACTTCGATTATGTAACTGTTGTCGGAAACATTGATGATTCTGGCTCGGAAGATGTCAGCAAGCCGGTAGATTTCAGCGCGCATCTCCCCTTCCGCCTTGACCTTGACCATCATCAGTTCGCGCTCGACGTAATTGCGGACAGTTACATCGCGGGTCTTGTAGACCTCGATGAGCTTGTTGATCTGCTTGAGAACCTGCTCGCACTGACTGTCGCTGCACTCGGTGGTGATGGTCATGCGCGACAGTTCCGGGTCCTCGGTCGGTGCAACGGTAAGACTGTTTATGTTGTAGCCGCGGGCCGAAAACAGTTGTGCCACCCGCGACAGGGCGCCGGACTGGTTCTCCAGCGCAACGGTGATGATTCGGCGGCGCATCGTCTACAGTTCCTCTGCCAGCACCATTTCACTCAGCCCCTTGCCGGCGGCGACCATCGGAAAGACGTTCTCGGACTGATCGGTGATGAAGTCCATGAAAACCGCCCGATCCTTCATCGCAAACGCCTCCTTGAGGGCACCCTCGACATCGGCCGGCTTTTCGATGCGCATCCCGACATGACCGAAACTCTCGGCCAAGGCGACGAAGTCGGGCAAGGCGTCCATGTACGACTCCGAGTAGCGCGAGCCATGAAAGAACTCCTGCCACTGGCGCACCATCCCCATGTAGCGGTTGTTGAGATTGACGATCTTGACCGGCAGGCGGTACTGCTTGGCGGTCGAGAGCTCCTGGATGCACATGATGATCGAGGCCTCGCCGGTGACGCAAGCCACCGTCGCCTTGGGCTGGGCGACCTGAGCGCCGATCGCAGCCGGCAGGCCGTAGCCCATCGCCCCGAGACCGCCGGAGTTGATCCAGCGGCGCGGCTTGCTGAATCCGTAGTACTGGGCAACCCACATCTGGTGCTGACCTACATCGGAGGTTACATAGGCATCGCCGCGGGTTACCTTGTGCATCGTCTCGATCACCGCCTGCGGCTTGATCTTGGTCTTGCTGGTGGCGTACTTCATGCAGTCGCGGGCACGCCACTTGTCGATCTGCGCCCACCACTTCTTCATTTCTCCGGCAGCCGGCAGACACTTGCCGAGCGAAGTTCCCATCTGCTTGAGCACCGTCTTGATGTCGCCGACGATCGGCACATCAACATCGACCCGCTTGGATATTGACGAAGGGTCGATGTCAATGTGGATGATCTGGCGGCTGGTGCTGGCAAAATGCTCCGGATTGCCAATCACCCGGTCGTCAAAGCGGGCACCGATCGCCAGCAGCACATCGCAGTTTTGCATGGCCATGTTCGCCTCATAGGTGCCGTGCATCCCGAGCATGCCAACGAACTGCGGGTCCGAATACGGATAGGCGCCCAGACCCATCAAGGTGCTGGTGCAGGGTGCCTTGAGCTTGTGCACCAGGTTCTTCAACTCGACCGACGCGTTGCCCAGCACCACCCCGCCGCCGGTGTAGACCATCAGCCGCTTGGCATCCTTGATCATCTTGAGCGCTTTCTTGATCTGGCCGGGATGACCGGAGGTGCGCGGCTGGTAGGTGCGCATGGCCAGTTTTTCCGGGTAGTTCCATTCCGACTTGGCGTTGCTGACATCCTTGGGGATGTCAATCAGCACCGGGCCGGGTCGGCCGGTGTTGGCGATGTGAAATGCCTTCTTGATCGCCGGAGCGATTTCGGCGGCGCTCTTGACCAGCATGTTGTACTTGACGCAGG
>JAPORI010000011.1:0-695 GCA_026710225.1 Betaproteobacteria bacterium | reverse complement strand
TCCTGGAATGCGTCCTGGCCGACCGCCGCGGTCGGCACCTGGCCGCTGATGATCACCATCGGGATCGAATCCATGTAGGCGGAGGCAATTCCGGTGACTGCGTTGGTCAGCCCCGGACCGGAAGTCACCAGGCAGACGCCGGGTTTTTTGGCAGCCCGGGCATAACCGTCGGCGGCGTGCGCAGCACCCTGTTCGTGCCGGACCAGAATGTGGTGGATGCCGAGCGGGTTCTTGGCCAACTCGTCATAGATGTGCAGCACGGCGCCACCGGGGTAGCCGAAGATTACATCCACGCCCTCTTCCTTGAGCGCCCGCAACAGAATCTGTGAACCTGTAAGTATTTTTTGCATTTAAACTGAAAGGCTGCAAATGCAGCCGTGAAATCCCCGATTCTACGATTCTTTGGAAGCGGAGCCGGAAATCATCGCCACCGCATAGGCGGCGATGCCCTCGCCGGCTCCGATCATGCCCATGCCCTCGGCAGTGGTAGCCTTGACGCTTACTTGTGCCATCTCGATGCGGCAGGCGGTGGCAATTGTCGAGCGCATTGCATTGCGGTGGCCGGCGAACTTCGGGGCCTGGGCGACAATCGTAGAATCTATGTTTTCGATCCGCCACTTTTCATCCGCAAGCATGGCAGTAACTTTCTGCAGCAATTCAATGCTGTCGGCACCACGCCAACGCTGGTCGTCGGG
>JAPORI010000269.1 GCA_026710225.1 Betaproteobacteria bacterium | reverse complement strand
GTCATTGTCAACCGAGTCGCGTTCTCCATCATTGCCGGTGGCTTTCAGTATCCATGCGCCGTTGGTTACCAGTTGGCGGTTGAAATCAGCACCCCAGGAAGCACTGACCATATCGGTTGAAGACAGTAACTCATATGCTTCTTCTGGATCAATAGCCGCAATAGGCAGATCATAGGTGCCAATGTAGTCGAGTTCCATGTAAGTGTAGTTGACAGTGGCGGCAAGATCGATGCTCGCCAGCAGTCTTCTGATCGTTCTGCCGTGCGAAGCGCTGTCGAGCACATAAGCATCGATGCTGCGATCCACCAGCCGGCTTTCAGTTCCGGCATCCTTGAAAGCCCTGCGATGCGGACTGATCGCCACGGTAATGCTTGCACTGGTGTGATCGAAGAAGTAGTCCCAGCCGCAGGTTGCCGCGCGCAAAATGTATGCTTCGTCTTCGCACTCGGTTGCCTGCACCGCCTCGTAGGCCAGACAGCCGATATCCAGTCTTCCCAGGCCGGTGTCTCGGTCGGCACCGGGCACGCCGATGTCCTCGACGCAGCCCAGCGCCAGGTCAAACACCGCCGAGATGTGGGTGCGCTCCGGCATCCGCTCCCAGGCGTTCAGGTAGGCGGCAAAGGCAAATGCCGCCGGAATTCCGGTCAAAGTCTTGGTCGAATTGTCGCGCAGGCGCACCATCAAGCTGTAGGGGGCACCGATGCAGTTGTCCTGGATGCCGGGTACCGCGAGAAGAAGGCTGGGAATGTTTGCTGTGCAACTGACCGAGGATGAGTGCCGGACAGTAAGATTTGTAGTGTCCAGACCATAATATGAATGTATCTTTCCGGATGCATTACTCACGAATTCTGCACCGAAAATATGATGTGGGCTGAATCCGGTTGTTGGTTTGGAATCGGTGATTATCCATGCTCGGTTAATAACGTCGGAAGAGTTTATTGCTAATGTAGATAACTGGCGGCTTGGCAAGGCGAACGGAACCGCTTTATTGATAAAAGGGAAGTAGACAAAATCGGCGTTGGTCAAATCCAGATAGGCCGCCCTGATTTTGTTGTCAGCCATGCCGCTCAGATCCCGGTAGGTGTACTGGCTGCCGGCCACTCCCGCCCCGGCCAGGAAATCGACTATCTCGTTCCCCTGACTGGCGCTGCCCGAGAACATGACATGGGTGTGCGCACTGCGATTGATTTTTACCGTCGAAGTGCTGGCTACCCGGAACGCCTTTTGCAGCGGACTTTCGCTGCCGGTTGCGTAACTGGCTGACTGCATTTGCGTCCAGTAACTGACATATGTGCAACTGTTGCCGCTTGCCGTTGATCCGGTTGGACAAACCAGCGGCTGGCAGGTGTTGTCGGCTTCATTGAGCTCCTGGCCAACCGGGCATATCGTCTTGACGAAGCACGCGTTGCCGATCGGCAGTTCATCGGCCTCGCACACGATCGGCTCGCATACGCCCTGAGCGGTCAACTCCTGGCCGTCGGGACATTCGACCTGCCGGGTAACCTGATAGGCCAGGCAACCGATGTCAAGCCGACCGGCACCGGTTTCGTCGTCAGAGCCGGGTGTACTCAGATCCTCGACGCAGTTGCGCGCCAGATCAAACACCGCTGAAACCCGGCTGCGCTCCGGCAGCCGCTGCCAGGCACCCAGATAGGCGGCAAAGGCGAATGTCGAAGCCTTGCTTGTCAACTCAACATTCTGGTTGTTGCGCAACTGGACATTGAAGCGATAGGGCGCTCCGATGCAATAGTCGTTGATGTGCTTGCAGCCGCTTGATTGTGCATCCCGTCCGTCCAGCGTATCGTTCAGCCCGTAGTAGAAGTGCAGCTTGCCGGTTGCCGCCGCCGCCTTTAACCCGTCGCTAAAGTGCCGGGGAAGCCGCAGCAGCGGATCCTGGTTTCTGTCATCGCCGGTATCCAGCAGTACCCAAGCGCCGCTTTCAAGATCGGAAGTGCTGATGCCGATGCTGGTTGACGTATCGGTAACGAACGGACTGGTCGAGAAAGAGAAATTTACCAGATCACGCGATGCAAGCGCGGTGTATTGGCTGACTATAACGCTGGTCGCAACACTGCTCAGGTCGCCGGTGAGTTCCAGATAGCTGTATTGGCTGGCCGAGACTCCCATCCGACTCAGCAAATCCACTGCCTGACGGCCGGCGGCTCCGCCGTCAAGCAGATAGGCCTGATCACTGCGATCAACTTTCGCATCTGCAATGCCGGCATTGCGCCATGCCAGTTGCAGCGGACTTTCGTGGTTGGCCAAATAGTCGTGCTTGCCCAGCAATGGCCAGTAGGCAATGGTCTGGCACTGATTGTTGCCGTTGACTGTCTGTCCGTCCAGACAGATGCTCTTGGGCACGCAAACATTGTTGATTACAATCCGATCATCACTGCAAGTAGGCAGGGGATGGTGGTGAATCACCGCGGTTGACAGCACCGCCGCAGGATTGTTCGCCTTGTATGCCTCAAAGGCCAGGCAGCCCAGATCCAGCCGACCCAGGCCGGTGGCGTCATCGGTGCCGGCTGCACCGATGTCCTCGACGCAGCCGCGCACGACGGTAAACAGATCCGACACTGTCGATGTCT
>JAPORI010000188.1:1773-2590 GCA_026710225.1 Betaproteobacteria bacterium | reverse complement strand
GGCTTAGCCGCGCTGATCTGGTCGATTTTCAAAACCGGGCCAAAGGCGTGCTGGTGCCTGATGAAGTGCTGGCGCTGCTGGAAGATTTGCGCAAGTGGTGCGGCGAGGAAAAGATCACCGTTTCCGACCGGCGCTGGTGGAAGGTGGTCAAGCTGCTCAAAACCTCGGCGCTGGCCAACGGCAACGATGCCGTATCGATCTGGGACTGCTGGCTGTTGCAGCACTGCCTGTGGAGCGACAACCAGCAGCGCGAGAAAGTCTACGAATGGTATGCATCCCGGGTTGGCGCCGCGGCGGCCAAGCCGGCGCAGATCGTCCGCTTTCTCAATGTCTGGGAAAAGAAGCTCAACCACGATAAAAGTCAGCGGGTGCAGCTTATCGACGCCAAGGGTGCTGGCTTATACAAGGACCGCGCCGGCGAGCACACTACCTGTGAGTTCGAACAAAAGGTCAATGACGCCGGCTTGCCGCTGTTTCGGGTGTCGAGCAAGTTGATCAGAAGGGACAATGGCGATCGGGACGGTGAATATACGGTCAGCGAACTTGATCAACTGTATGTCAAATACTCTTCCGGCAGCCGCTTCGAAAAGTTCAAGAACTGGTCGGGAAGGAAGGAATACCTGGCCGATAAGGACAACTGGATCGTCGACAAGCTGGAACCGGCCTTAGGTCCCTTGCAGCACCACGCAACCCATGTCGATCATTGTCTGGCCGAGATCGAGGGTCTGCGCAAGGATGTCGAGCGGCACAAACAGGGCATAGAAGGCCAAATCGCCTCTTTCACCCGCGACATTCACAATCACCTGTGGGTGTGTGA
>JAPORI010000188.1:0-1763 GCA_026710225.1 Betaproteobacteria bacterium | reverse complement strand
CCCTGTGGGTTTGTTATGATTTCGACGAGCCGGCCTCCCAGGGCCTGGCCGCTGGTTGCGCCCAGGCCGAGCAACTGCTGGCCCGGGCGCGCGACTTGGAGGCCGGCTACCGGAGTCTGCCGCGCCGAAAAGAGGAGACGGAAGCCGAAGCGGTCGCGGCGCAAAGTTGAATCAGCTCGCTGCCATTGCCGCGCCCGGCCCGGCAAAGCACACCGGCTTCAATGCCGCCGCGCTGGCTGAGGGCTATCAGTTTCTCGATGCGTGTCCCGAGCGGTTTCTCGACGCGGCGATAACCCTGCCGTTCGGTGATCTTGCCAGCCGGGGGCAGGGCATAGCCACCTGGCGCGCAGCATTGCTCGCCGGCGTCCTGCCGGCTTGCGATGGCTGGCCGGGCGAGTCAATCGCCGCCCCGGCCCGGCAAGCGCTCGCCGATATGAACATCGCCCGCATCTGCAAGGATTGCCCGGAGTTAGTCGATCAACTGCTCACCGATATTGTCGAATCCTTTGCCCGCCACAATCAGATGCTGCAACAAGACATTGCGCAGCGGCTGCGTGAACTGGCCGCAGCGCGGGTTGAGGCTGCGCAGCGACCCTATGCACCGGCGGTTGCGATCTGGCCGCCGGTTGCCGCGCGTCCACATCCGCCAGGGCACTTGCGCCGGCCGCGGCAAGTGCCGGCCGCGGCGGTCTGGCCACCGCAGCCAATTGTCGCCCTGCCGGCAAATGAAGTCCAATTGAGCAAGAAAGCTGCCAGGCGCTTGCGCGATCAGGCCGCCCGGGAGGTTGGCGGCCGGGTAAAGAACGCCGACAGCTACCTGCTCGATAACTGGGATGAGCGCGCCCGCGCTTGGTCGGCGATCGCCGATGTGTTTGACGATCTCGGCCAGATGCTTGGCTGCGGCTCGGACTTGAGCCTGGACTTGACGCTGGGGGTGTTGCGGCATACCGGCTGGCGCAAGCTGGTCGGCTTGCGCCAACTGGTCAAGCGCTTGCCGCAGTTGCGCAAGATAGTGCAAGCACTCGGTCAGTTGCATGTTTCAGCCCAACCAACCGCCACCGTTGCCGAGCAAGTGTTCATTCCGATGCGCAGACCGGATAGTCAATGGCAGGAAAATCCGCTGCCGCTGATTGCCGAGGAAACCAGAGGCATCGAGCGCAGCGATGCAATTGCCCGGATGCTGCCGGTTGAAGCAACCATGCTCGGCCATCCCAAGTTGCGCCTGCTCTGGCACGCCCGCCGCGCCGAACAAGCGCTGCTTACCTACCGCGCCAAAGGCGTCGAGTTGGAGAAAAAGACCGTTGCCCGCCAGACGGTGCGCAATCCGCGCCGGGAACGAGGGCCGATTCTGGCCATCATCGATTCGTCCGGTTCCATGGGCGGTGCCCCCGAACAAATCGCCAAGGCGCTGGTTTTGGAGGCGCTGCGCACCGCTCGCCGCGAGAAGCGTCGCTGCCTGCTCTACACTTTCAGCGGGCCCGGTCAGATCGCCCAACATGAACTGGTGCTGTCGGCGCAAGGGGTGGGCGAGCTGCTTGATTTTCTCGGCTTGTCATTTAGCGGCGGCAGCGATCCGACTCGCGCCATCGAGGAGGTGCTGGCCAGAATTGGGGAAAACGAATGGAAGCAAGCCGATGTGTTTTGCGTGAGCGACGGCGAGTGGTTGGCAGCACCGGAGCTGGTTGCCGATGTGCGGCAAGCGGCCAACAGCGGAACCCGCTTTCACGGCGTGCAGATAGGAAACCGGGATCGGACTGGTATGC
>JAPORI010000090.1 GCA_026710225.1 Betaproteobacteria bacterium | reverse complement strand
GGGGTGGCATCCGCCCCGCAAAGGGGCGGATGCCACCCCAATCAATATTACAGTGTCTATTCTTCGCCGTCTGCGTCCGGCTGACTGGTCGCCTTGGTGTTGTTGCCGGGTATCTGCAGCCGCTTGCGGCGCAGGTGCTGTCGGTGCGACAGTTCGAACACAATCAGGATGGTTACGTAGCCGATGATCATTGCGGTGCAGGAAACCGCGATCGAACCGGTCATCAGGGTGCGGAAACCGCCGGTGATACTTGTTTCGGTGCCGTAGAAGGCGGTCAGAAATCCGTAGGAGGTTGCCAGGTTCTCGATCAGCCTGCCGATGGCGAATTCAAGCAGGATGATCGGCGGCAGGGTGATTGGATTGGTAATCCATACACATACCAGTGCGATCGGCAGATTGGCGCGCAGCATCAGGCAGCACAGCGTCGCCGGAACCATCTGGAAAGGCATCGGGATGAACGCCCAGAACAGGCCGACGGCGGTGCCGCGGGCGACCAGCTGTTTTTCCCAGCGCACCAAATCCGATCTGAGCAGGCCGGCGATCAGCCACTTGCGGCTGCGCAGGCGGCGGATCAGGGCGGTGCGGTACTGCAGATACCTGATCATCGCTGGCGGTTGGTTGACGCGTGGCGGGGGCGGAAGGCGGTGCACACCTTTGGATCGGTTTCCAGCCGGGCGGCGCCGATCAGATCTAGGCAGTAGGGGATGGCCGGAAACACCGCAGCGAGGTTCTCGTCGATCGCCTTGGGGTTGCCGGGCAGGTTGACGATCAGCGACTGGTTGCGGATGGCGGCGACCTGACGGGCGAGAGCGGCGGTCGGGGTGTGGCGCAGCCCGGCGGCGCGCATGCACTCGGCCAGCCCCGGCAATTCCCGGCCTGCCACCGCCCGGGTTGCCTCGGGGGTGACGTCGCGCGGCGCCGGGCCGGTGCCGCCGGTGGTCAGCACCAGGCCGCAGCCCTCCTCGTCGCACAGGCGGCGCAGCGCCGATTCGATCTGCGGCTGCTCGTCGGGGACGATGGCCGAGGCTTCCCGCCAGTCGCCGACCAGCGCCCGGTTGAGCCAGGCGCGCAGTGCCGGCAGACCCCGATCCTGATAGGTGCCGGCGCTGGCTCGATCCGATACTGCGAGCAGCCCGATAGCCGGGACATCCTTCATCGCCTGAGCAGGAATACCGAACCGGCGTCGGTGCGCTCGGCGATGAGCAGTTCGTGGCCGGACATGCGGGCAAAGGCTGGTATGTCGTCAAGCGCCCCCGGGTCGCTGGCAATCACCCTGAGCACCCGGCCAGCCGCCAGAGCGGCCAGGGCCTTCTTGGTGCGCAGCACCGGCAACGGGCATTTCAAGCCGGTAAGATCGATGGTCTGGTCGGGTTCCGGCAGGCTCATGGGCAGATATGGATTATAATTTCCCACGGCACAATTTCCCACCGCTAGCCAGCGCAACCAGCAATATCGACCATGGTAATGTTAAAAAAATTCACGATCGCATGCACATTTCTCGCCAGCACCCTGCTTTCCGCTTCCGCTCAGGAGGACCCGGCCCTGATGGGAACTGAATCCCTCGAGCCGCAGGTGCGCTTTGCAACCTCGCATGGCGAGTTTGTGGTCCAGCTTGACGGCAAGTTGGCGCCGATCACGGTCAAGAACTTCCTCGTTTATGTCGATGCCGGCTTCTACGACGGCATGATCTTCCACCGGGTGATCAGCGGCTTCATGATTCAAGGCGGCGGCTTCGAGGAAGGAATGCGGCAGCGCAAGAACGAGGCCCTTGGCCTGCCGATGGAGCCGATCATCAACGAGGGCTACAACGGTCTCAAGAACGACAAGTACACGATCGCAATGGCCCGTACTTCGGTGCCAGACTCGGCAACCAGCCAGTTCTTCGTCAATGTCAACGACAACGCTCAGCTCAACTATATCGAGGACAAGAACCCCGGCTATGCGGTGTTCGGCAGGGTGATTTCCGGGGAAGATGTGGTTGACAAGATAGCCAAGGTGGAGACCGGCTCCGAAGCCGGCCATCAGGATGTGCCGCTCGAGACGGTGAAAATTCTTTCGGCGCGGCGAAACAACTGACCGGCCGCCGGCGGCCGGCAGCGCCTTTGGCGCTGTTTGCCGGCGACGCCCATTTGCGTGATGACCAGCCGGAAGGCTGGGAAACTTTTTTCGATTTTTTGCGTGGCCCGGCTCGCTCGAGTCAACGGCTGTATCTGCTTGGTGATCTGTTTGAAGCCTGGGTCGGCGACGACGACCGGCGACCGCTTGGTGAGCGGATGCGTCGCGAATTGCGGGCGGTTGCCGAAGCGGGGGTGGCGGTCTGTCTGATTGTCGGCAACCACGACTTCATGATCGGCGAGGAATTTTGTGCCGAGGCGGCGGTTGAATTCGGCGGTCTGCGCCGGCTGGTGGTGCTGGCCGGCCGGCGGCTGCTGCTCATGCACGGCGACGCTCTCGATCGCCGCTACCGGCGCCGGCGGATCTGGGCGAATCCGGCTATCCGGCGACTGCTAGCGGCAAAGCCGCTCGCCGAGCGGCTCCAACTGGCTGCCAAGTATGCCGCCGATCCGGTCGGCGGTGCAGCAGCCCCCGAGATTGACGAGCGGCGGGCAGGCAGGCTGTCAATCAGCCTGCC
>JAPORI010000211.1 GCA_026710225.1 Betaproteobacteria bacterium | reverse complement strand
TTCAAATCCAGCAATTGGCACTGCCGCACCAGCGGCAGCGGGTGAGAAGCGGTTGCCGTGCTCGAACACTTCCGGCGCTTGCTCCAAAAACAACTTGCGCCAGACCGTGACCTGGCTCAGGTGGACTTCGTACTCGGCGGCCAGTTGTCCCCAGATTTCATTTTATAATGCTCCAGCCTTTGGGGAAGAACCAAAGGCAAGTACGTCATTCTGCGCAACGCGGAAATGAAAGATGCCCCCTTCATCTACAAAATCAGGAGTTCCCAGAAAAAACAGCCTATTCCTTTTCCCGATGCCCAGTCTAGCCCATCAGGAAAATTGAGAGAAAAGGCTAATCAGGTGTTGCGGCATGCCGGGCTGAACTGCCGCCGCAAACTGGTGCCACTGACAAGAATCACATCGCTGTGGCAGTCCGGACTGCCACAGCAAGGCCGCACCGCATTGGGTGCCGGCACCCAGCCTGAGCCCAAGTTATAATACCTCAGTTTTTTTTGAGGGCACTTCTGTAAACCGAAATCAACTAAAATCATCATATTGCACCCACACAAAAAGGCAAAGACCGCAAAATTTTCAATGACAGAAAACAACAACAAGCAAAAGGATTTGTTCAACAAGCATCAGTGTCGCTATGATTCCTTTGCTGCTGATTCTTATGTTCAAGAATACACCATGCGCATGTTCTGGAGTAGGTTTGTTGATGTGCTTAAAGACAGCAATAGCATTTTGGAAGTTGGATGTGGGGGGCACACCAACTTTGTGAAGTTGGGTGATCTGGGCATCAGCCCGGGTACCTATGACGGAGTTGACATATCAGACAAGTTGGTTGAAATGTTCGAGCAAAACACACCTGACAGTTCCACTGGCTATTGTGCTGATTTCACATCACAAGCTTTTGACCCAGGCAAAAAATACGATTGTCTGCTATTTATCGGGGTGCTTCATCACATGACAAAAAGCCTTGATGCCGCTCTTGAAAAATGCAGCGAGCTTGTCAAAGATGGCGGACATGTGGTTTTCGTCGAGCCTAATGTTGCCTTTCTCGACTTTGCACGAAGAATCTGGTATCGCTTTAGCGATGAATTTGATGATGAAAACGAAAGAGCTCTCTCTATAGAGGAGATAACTGATTTGTGCGAAAATCATGGCTTCAGCAACATCAAGAAAGAATTTTGCGGCAATGCTGGATTTTTTGTGGCTTGTACGCATGAAATTCTCAAGTTGCCCTGGTTTGCAAGAAAATTGCTCTTCCGCCCACTTTTTCATCTTGATGTGCTTCTTGCAAAACTGAACTGGAAATATATTTCTGCCCAACATATATCAGTATGGAAGAATAACGGGAGGCCGATTGCGCCGCCTGTGGATTCAGCATCCTAATCGATTTCTTTTGACTCAGGGATGCAGTTCAGTATGGTCTTGGTTATCGGAGCAAGCAGTGGAATAGGGAGCGAACTGGCAGCAAAATACCAGAAGCCGGGTGTTTGTGCATAACTGCACTGACGTGGTGCCACACATCGCGGAGCATTGCTAAGAGAAATCGGCTCTTTGCGGAATCGAAAGGGTGGTTTTGTCCTTGTCCCAGCCAGATACAACACCGCTCTCAGATTTCCTGAATAAGGAAACTGCCGGCCAAAATGCTGGAGGCTCTTTTTGTGGCCACTCAGCAAGCCATACCCAGCCTGGCTTGCTATGCATCCGAGCGGCAATTCTGGCTGTTTTGCCCCGAATTTTCCTGGTTTGACTCAGTGCTGGCCAGCCCCGTCGATAGCAGTGCAGTATGGCTGTGGTCTACGGCAACAGGGCATTGACAGCCCGTAAAGGCATGTCAATGCTCGTGTTCCGGGCAACCTTTTCCTTTGATTGCAGATTCTCAGGCTGAATTTACCCATTCGATCCCGCGAAGCCCCTTTGGTATTTTGCCACTTTCGTCAGCAACTGCAACCCAAGAAGATCCCCTTGTGGAAGACCTGAACGCTGGGGGTTATTGCCTATCAAGATAGAATTCGTTTCATGCAAGTTTTTGCTTTCCAGACTCTGAAGGGTGGTTGAAACGGTCGGTCAGCCGGATGTCGGACGGGTGCAGTTGGTGCTAGCACTTCGCAACAGCGGTGACGAGTATGAGGCAACCCGGCACAATGCCGGCGACTGGTTCGTCACCGCCTTGGCCGCGGCTGTCAGCACCGAGTTCAGTGTCCGCAGCCGGCTGCTGTGCGAAGAGGGGCGCTCCGGCGATGTGCGGCTGGCGCGCAGTTGCACCTACATGAACGAATCCGGCCGCGCGGCGGCCGCACTTGCCGGCTTCTACCGGATTGCGCCAGCTAATATCCTGATCGTCCATGACGAGATGGATTTGCCGGTCGGACAGGTTCGCCTTAAATTCGCCGGCGGCATCGCCGGGCACAATGGCCTGCGGGACGTGCGCAATTCATTGGGCAGTGCCGGCTTCTGGCGGCTGCGCATCGGCATCGGCCGGCCGGCCGAGTATGTCGACCCGGCCAATTATGTACTCGCGGCACCGGCCACCGAGCAGCGCCGGTTGATTAATGCTGGGATCATCCGGGCGGTCGAGGTCTGGCCGGCGATTGCCGCCGGCGACATGAACGCAGCTATGCTTGACCTGCACAGCCGCGCTGATGTGCCCGAG
>JAPORI010000265.1 GCA_026710225.1 Betaproteobacteria bacterium | reverse complement strand
CCATGATTTGCAAAAAGGGGTTGCCAATGTGATGTTGTCGGCGGCCAGTGGACGAGCATCTGGCTGGCGATGGTAAGGAGGGGTCGCAACGGCTAGGGCAGCAAGACGCCAGGGCAACGATTTTGATTACGCTTCCCAGAGCATTTTCACCGGCATCGCAAACATTCGCTCGCCGGTTTTGAATATCCGCTCGCCGTCGTGCAGCAGGATACCGCAGACGAATCTATCGCCGATTTGCTCGGCCAGCCGCCTCAGGCCGCGAAAATCACGCGGGCTGGCGCCAACTGCCGCCTTTACCTCGATGCCAACCGTCCGTCCGTCGTCTGCTTCAAGGACGAAATCGACTTCGTAGCCGTCTTGGTCGCGGTAATGATAGATGCGCAGCGACAACGGGCAGTGCGGTTGCGCCTTGCGCAATTCGGCGAAAACGAAGGCTTCCAGCAGACATCCGATCCGGTTGCGCTCGGCAGCCAGCCGGGCTGGGCTTGCATCCTGCAAGGCGGCCAGCATTGCCGAGTCGAGAAAGTGAACCTTCGGGGTCTTGACCAGGCTGCGCGCACTGTTGCGCTGCCAGGAGCGCACCCGTTGCAGCAGGAACATTCTTTCCAGCAGCAGCAGCCAGTTGCGGGCGCTCTTGCGGTCGATGTCGGCAGCTGCGGCCAGCCGTGCCATGTTCGCCATTTGCCCGGAAGCGGCTGCGGCCGCCTTGATGAAGTCACTGAGGGTTTCGGGCATCTTGCGCAACTGTCCCAATTCGGGCAGGTCGTGCCGGGCTGCCTGCGCCGCCCAGGCAAGCAGTTTTTGCCGGCGGCGGTTGTTTTTGGCGGCGAGGATTTCCGGGTAGCCGCCGGCAATGATCATTGCGGTGAGGTTTCCGCTAAAGCCGGTCGGTTGCCAATTCGGGAAATCGCCGGCAAAGGCTCGGCTGAGGAACCCTGGCGGCGGCGCCCGGCGGATTTCAGCCTGGGAGAAGGGCAGCAGTTCGATCATCTCGATGCGGCCGAGCAATGAATCCGGTGCGCTGGCCGTGCCAAACAGATCGGCCGATCCGGTAACCAGATAGCGGCCCGGGCGCCGGTTCTCGTCAACCGATTTTTTCAGCGGCAGGATGAGATTGGGCGCCCTTTGCAATTCGTCGATCACCGCAAAATCGTAGCGGCGCAAAAAGCCGGCTGAATCCTCGCGGGCGAACTGCAAAGCATGTTCGTCATCCAGCGAGATGAATGCCCGCCCGTCGGTCGCGGCGATCCGCCGCGCCAGAGTAGTCTTGCCGGACTGACGGGGACCGACGATCGCAACTATGCGGGTATCGGCCAGGGCGCGGGCAACCGGTTGCTCGGCGTGGCGCGGCAACCAGTTGGTGCTGGTCAGATCGGCTGGATCGTCCATATGAGGATAATTTTATCCTGAATTCGGGATTACGAATGCATAAATAGAGGATTAGGGGGGTCTAAATTCGGGATTAGGAGTTGTGCCAGAAAGACCGGAGCGCAACCGGCAAGCCGGTCTTCTTGCATCTCTTGCAAGGTAGTCACAAAAGGCGGCCACACCGCTGCTTGGGGCTTGGGCAACCGCGCTGCGCTCAATCAGGCGCTTGCCTGGCTGGTGCACCGCGGCGCAAGGCTGGCGATGTCATCCGCGCTCTGGCCTGGATGGGGCCAGATGAGGCGTCCAACCATTTCCTGCGCAAATGTTCTGGAATCCCATTGATAGGGCCGGCGTGTAAAAAAACAACGGAAAATCAAGCTGTTAAAGCAATTATCAGACAACAGTGCCCCGGTTTGCTTTGCCGGCGGGCCGTGTCCGGGGCAGCGCCGGCTCATTTTCTCCTGATTGGCCGATTGTCCGGCCAGACCAGCATTGTCCGGCCGCCGCTGCGGCAGCTTTCTGATAGAATCAGGGCTTGCACTACATGGAAACAAGCGGTAAATGAGCCAAAGCGCGGTAATCCTCGACCAGGAATGCGTTGCCGGCAAAACTGCCGACCTGGCCGGCTATCAGGGCTGCGGCGGCTACGAGGTGCTCCGGCGGGTGCTCGCCGAGGCGCCCGATCCGGTTGAGTTGCGGCTCCAGATCAAGGAAAGCGCCCTGCGCGGCCGGGGCGGAGCCGGTTTTCCGACCGGACTCAAATGGGGCTTCATTCCCACCAACATCGCCGGCGAGGTCTATCTGGTGTGCAACGCCGACGAGGGGGAACCGGGCACCTTCAAGGACCGCGACATCATGCGCTACAACCCGCATGTGCTCATCGAGGGCATGGTGCTGGCCGCCTACATGATCGGCGCCACCGCCGGCTATGTCTACATCCACGGTGAAATCTACGAGGTTTACGAGAGTTTCGAGGCCGAACTGACCAAGGCGCTTGAAGCTGGCCTGATCGGCGCCAACATTCTCGGTTCGGATTTCTCCTTTCACCTGCACGCCCACTGCGGCTGGGGCGCCTACATCTGCGGCGAGGAGACCGCCTTGCTTGAATCGCTGGAAGGCAAGAAGGGTCAGCCGCGCTTCAAGCCGCCGTTTCCGGCCGCTCGCGGCCTGTTTGGCCGGCCGACGACGATCAACAATGTCGAGACCTTTGCCTGTGTCCCCTACATTCTCGGTCGCGGCGCCGACGAATTTCTCGATCTGGGCAAGCCCAACAA
>JAPORI010000171.1 GCA_026710225.1 Betaproteobacteria bacterium | reverse complement strand
ACACTGCCGCTTGCCGCCGGTCTCCTGTTGCTGCTGCCCATCAGCCTTGCCATCGCCAGCGAGCATCTTTTCCTTGCGCCGGGCAAAGGCGAGTTCCTCGCCGGCGAGCATTCTTTTGAAGTTTTCCCGGTGCCGGAGCACAACGACAAAGGCGATGGTCGCCAGAGCGGTTGCCGCCGGGGTGCCCGACGCAAGCAAGACGGCAGTGGCGGCGGCGGCAACCATGCCGATTACGCTGGCCATGCCCACCATTCTCAGCATTGCGTAGACTAGTGCAAAGGCTCCCACAGCCACCGCAAAAAGTTGCCAGTCGATGGCCAGGATCGCACCAAACCCGGTCGCAACCCCCTTGCCGCCCCTAAAAGAAAGCAGCGGCGAGAACACGTGGCCGAGCACCGACCCGATTGCCGCGGCGGCGGCCGCCGCCGGCCCGGCGACCAGCAGGCCCAACGCGGTCGGGACGGCACCTTTGGCAAAGTCGAGGCCAAACACCAGCCGGCCGGCAAGCCGGTTGCCAGAGCGCATTACGTTGGTGGCACCCGGATTTCCCGATCCGTGCTGGCGCGGATCAGCCAGGCCGAAGGCTCGGGCGACAAGCACTGCAAAAGGGATCGAGCCGAGTGCGAAACCGGCTACCGCCGCGACAGCCAACTCGACGATCATCGGCAAGCGACAGGACAGCAAATCATTGGAAAATTATCAGTCATCGCCGCCGGCCGCCGGCTGCCGAGCCGGAAGCGCCCCAGCCGCCACCCCCGGGAGTAAGCAGGTGGAGAACATCACCGGCTTGCACATCCCAGCACGCCCGGCCGGCCGCCCGGCTCCTTGACCCATCCCGGTGCTCGATCCAGTTGGCACCAGCCGCACCGCTGCCGCCGCCACGCATCCCGACCGGTGCCAACCGGCGCCGGTTGGCCAGCAGGCACACCCGCATCGGCTCCATAAAGCGAATACGGCGGCGGCAACCATCGCCGCCGCGGTGGCGTCCGGAACCGCCGGAACCGCGGCGCAGCGCGAATTCCTCCAGTTGCACCGGCAGCGCCGCTTCCAGCACTTCCGGATCGGTTATCCGGCTGTTGGTCATGTGGGTGTGCACCCCGCTGCCGCCGCGGCCGGTAGCGGTAGCGCCGGCACCGCCGGCGACGGTCTCGTAGTACTGGAAGCGCTCGTTGCCGAAAGTGAGGTTGTTCATCGTCCCCTGGCTGGCCGCGGCTACGCCGGCGGCACCGAGCAGGGCATCGACTATCGCCTGAGAGGTCTCGACGTTGCCGGCTGCCACCGCCGCCGGCGGGCGCGGATTGATCATGCAGCCGGCCGGCACCCGCAGCCGGATCGGGCGCAGGCAGCCATCGTTGAGCGGAATGTCGGCCGCCAGCAAAGTCCGGAACACATAGATCGTCGCCGCCCGCACCACCGCAATCGGCGCGTTGGCGTTGCCGGCAAGTTGGGCGGAAGTTCCGGCAAAATCAAGCAGTGCGCTGCCACGCTGACGATCAATTTCCAGCGCCAGGCAGATCCGGCTGCCATCATCGTTGACCACCGCAAAGCGTCCCGAGCGCATCTTCCTGATCAGGGCGCGCACTGCCGCCGCGGCATTGTCCTGAATGTGCTGCATGAATGCAACCACCGTCGCCAGGCCGTGTTCGGCAACCGCCGCTTGAACCTGCTCGATCCCCTTGCCGTTGGCCGCCAGCTGGGCAGCCAGATCGGCGATGTTCTGATCCGGATTGCGGGCTGGCCAGCCGCCGGCGGCCAGCCGCCGGCGCAGCATCCCCTCCGCCAGCCGGCCGGCGCGCACGATGCGCAGGCTGGAAAAAACGATTCCCTCCTCGTCCAGACAGCGCGAATCGGCCGGCATCGAGCCGGGGGAGATCCCCCCAATGTCGGCATGATGGGCACGCGAACAAACGAAGGCATAGGGACCGGCAGCACCGGCTGCAAACACCGGCGAGATCACGGTCAGATCGGGCAGATGGGTGCCGCCGGCAAACGGACAGTTGAGCAAATAGGCATCACCGCGCCTGATTTGCCTGCCGTGCGCGGCGATCACCGCCTTGACGCTGTCGGCCATCGAGCCCAGATGCACCGGCAGATGGGGACCGTTGGCCACCATGTTGCCGGTCGCATCAAACAGCGCGCAGGAAAAGTCGAGCCGATCCCTGATGTTTACCGAAACCGCACTGTTTTCCAGCACGTGTCCCATCTGCCGGGCCACCGACATGAAGATGCTGTTGAATACTTCCAGCCGGGCGGGAGTGGCCGGCTGCCGCCGGCTGCGCGACCGCCGCCGGGGCGCGGTTGCGGCAACCGGTTGGGCAAGCAGGGCACCGGATGCCTCTGCGCGCAGTTGCCAGCCCGGTTCAATGAACGCACTCGATCCGGCTTCGCCAACGATCGCCGGCCCGACAACCAGATCACCGCCGCTGATGTCCTCCCGCCGATATACCGGCACCTGCCGCCGTCGTCCCCGGCAGTAAACCTGCACCTGTTCCAGCGGCACCAATGCACCCGATCTGCGGCCGGAGCGGCAAGATGGCAGCGAGCTGCCGGCGGCAAAGCACTCGACTTGCACCTGCGCAATCAGGATCGAGGAGCGCTCGTGCACGAATCCGAAGCGGCTGCGATGGACACGCTCAAAGTTGCCGATCATCGACCGCAGCGCGGCCAACTC
>JAPORI010000098.1 GCA_026710225.1 Betaproteobacteria bacterium | reverse complement strand
GTCAGGCTCATAACCTGAAGGTCGCAGGTTCAAATCCTGCCCCCGCAACCACCGCCCAATTGCAGCCGACCACCGGAAAATGCCGGCTTCATGTACAGTCCTGCAAGGGATGGGCACATTTTCTGCCGCTGGTTTCCCCTCCGTGCACACAGAGGCATTTTGCCCTGTTCTTTATTCGCCACCGAGTTGATTTGGAGAGGGATTGGTCGCTTTTGCCGACAACTGTTTGGGGAAAGCGACAATCGATGTTACCCCGGCAACCGGCAAGATAGCAAGGAAAGCAACTGATGCAAAAACACCCGGATTTCCCCGACCTCAACAAAGCCAAGTGCAACATGGATCACATCTACAACCTGGACGATCCGCGGCCTTACTTCTCCATCCACGAGCAACTGGCCTATCGCATCCCCGATGCGGCCAGCGCGGTGTTCCGCCGCCTGATTGCCAGCATCAGGAAGTTGCACGATCAGGAGGTCGTGCATATCGTCGATCTGGGCTGCTCCTACGGAGTAAACGCTGCCCAGCTCAAGTACGACTTGTCGATGCAAGACCTCTACCGGCACTGGGCGCAGCCACCAACCGCCGACCAATCGCCGGATCAGATCGTTGCCGACCAACGCAAGTTTTTCACCAGTATGCAGCCGAAACCCAATCTGCGCATCACCGGCATCGATCAGGCCAACAACGCAGTCGGCTTCGCCCAGGCCAGCCGGCTGCTTGACCGAGGACTCAACATCAATCTTGAGCGCGAACCGCTGCCGGAGCCGGTTGCCGATGATCTGGCCACAACCAACCTGCTGATTTCGACCGGCTGCGTCGGTTACGTTACCGAAAAAAGCTTCGACCGCTTGATGCCGGCGCTGGCCAAACAGCCGGCGGCGTGGATCGCCAACTTCGTGCTGCGCATGTTCCCCTACCAGAAAATCGACAACTGTCTGGCCAAATGGGGCTACGTCACCGAAAAACTGGCGGGCACAACCTTCATCCAGCGCCGCTTTGCATCCGCCGACGAGAAAAAGAATGTGTTGGCCAAACTCGCCGCTCAGAACATCAACCCGGCCGGCGAAGACGAAACCGGCAATCTGGTTGCCGAACTCTACCTGTCCCGCCCGGCAAGGGAAGCGCAGTTGCAGCCGCTGGCACAAATCCTGCCTGACAAACTGCCCGGTTCAATCCAGACACCGTGATCTTTTCCACCCTTGCCGCCAGCCAGCCATTTTTCGAAAAAACATTGCTGATACGACCAGCCGGGCACCGGTTGCGCTGACGCCGAGCGCGCTTGCCTCAAACAGCACCAGCGCTCCTTAGAATCATCGCGACCGTGTGCGCAACATGACCTCGCCGCTTGCCAACCGCAACTTCCGGCGCCTGTTTGCAGCCCAGACCACCGCCTTGATCGGCACCGGACTGGCAAGCGTCGCCCTGGCGCTGCTCGCCTACGATCTGGCCGGCGCCAACGCCGGCGAAGTGCTCGGCATCGCCCTGGCGATCAAGATGATCGCCTATGTCGCCATCGCTCCGCTAGTCGGGGCGGCCGCCCATGCGCTGCCGCGCCGCCGGCTGCTGGTTGGCCTCGATCTGAGTCGGGCTGTTGCAGTGTGCCTGTTTCCCTTCGTCGATGCAATCTGGCAGGTGTATGCACTGATCTTCGTGATCAGCGCTGGCGCAGCCGGCTTCACCCCGGCGTTCCAGGCAACCATACCGGACATCCTGCCCGACGAGCAACAATACACCCGGGCGCTGTCGCTGTCGCGACTGGCCTCCGATCTGGAGAACCTGCTCAGCCCGCTGATCGCCGCCGCCGCCCTGGCTGCGATCTCCTACCGGGAACTGTTCACCGCCAACGCGCTGGCATTTGTCATTTCCGCGGCGCTGGTGATGGCAACCACCCTGCCGGCAGCCGAGGCAACGGCACCGGCAAGGCACAACTGGCACAGCATCACCGGCGGCATCAGGCTCTACTTTGCAACCGCGCGCTTGCGCGGCCTGTTCGCCCTGTCGCTGGCAGTCGCCGCCGCCGGGGCGATGGTGATAGTCAACACCGTCGTCTATGTAAGGGGCAATCTGGCCGGCAGTGAAAGCGACACCGCCATCGCCCTGGCAGCCTTTGGCTGCGGA
Organism: Betaproteobacteria bacterium; assembly: GCA_026710225.1. Lineage (GTDB taxonomy): Bacteria > Pseudomonadota > Gammaproteobacteria > Tethybacterales > Tethybacteraceae > JAPORI01. Next base: position 593 of record JAPORI010000098.1, on the reverse strand, counting down.
TCGATGGTCACCGCGCTGGTTGTGCCGCGGCTGCTCGAACTGATAACCGACCGGCCGCCGATGCTCGCCGGGGCATTCGTGCTCGCCGGCACCATGCTGCTGGGAGCCGCCAGCCCCGGTTATCTGGCGCTGCTGGCGCTGTGGTTTGCCGCCGGGATCGGATACTCGCTCATCCTGACTCCGGCCGGACGGCTGTTGCAGCGCTCCTCCGCACCGACTGACCGGCCGGCGCTCTATGCCGCCCAGTTCGCGCTCTCGCACGCCTGCTGGCTGATCACCTACCCGCTGGCCGGAATCTGGGCAACTGAATCCGGAATGACCAGCGCCTTTCTGGTCATGGCAACGATCTGCCTGCTTGCCGGCCTGGCTGCGGCAACGATGTGGAAGGAAAAGCCGCCGGGATCAGGGCCGGAAAACACCGGTTAAAATTCTTTTTCATGCGCAACGGATACAACCCTAGCCAGGGAAAGCCGAACAACAATTACGCGCCGGTGGCAACCATCTTCAACAGCAAGGGCGGGGCTGGCAGGACCAAAGTGGTCGAGGATGAGAGCGAGAAGACCTGGCTGTGGATTTCCCGTGCCTGGGTGGAT
>JAPORI010000038.1 GCA_026710225.1 Betaproteobacteria bacterium | reverse complement strand
CGGCGATCTGGATTTGCGTCAGTACCAGACCCTGATCAAGGAGATGGCGGCAAGTGAGCAATACTTTCTGCCTTGGAATGACGAGTTCTGGCAGCGGCTGCGCTCACCGTTGCCGGGCTTGGTACAATTTTTTCACCAGCAGTTGCAGTTGCGCTGTGACGATCCGCTCTACCTGCATCGCAAGTACATAGTCCTGGAAGCAATGAGTCACTGTCAGGTGCAATGCTGGCGGCCGCTGCTGTCGACGGTAGCCGGCCTGCTGGTCAGATCACAAGAAGGCAGGGCGGTGCAAACAACGGCTCTTCGTTTTCTGGTGCAACATTCAGCCCATGGCCTGATTGGCCGGGTGCTGCGCCGGGTTGATGGCGGTGAAGCTGCCTGGTTGCGCACCCATTACCTGAGGGCGGTTGTGCGCATGAACACTCTAGAATTGGCCGGCGACATTGACAGCAAAAGGATGATGATCAATTTTTTCAGCGGCAGGTATGTGCCTGACTTTTTCATCAACTGGCGCCGGTTTGTCGGGCAAGTCGGCAAGCGTCCGGCGCTGGCGCAGTTCGTTCTGGCCTGGCTGCAAAAGCGGGATCGGCTGCCGCTGGCAGCCAATCAGTGCTTTGCCGGCAGTTCGTTGCTTGCCCATCTGGCGGCAATCGCGTTGCAGGAAAACCCAGACAGTGAAAAAATGTTGCAATTGCTGTTGACTCGCCCCGGCCGGACTATTGTCACTGAGCCGGTGTTTGCCGAACAACTGCCGGAATTGCCCGAGCAACTGAAACTGGATTTGCTGGATGGGGTGATTGCGGCCTGGCGCTTCGAGCAACCGGTGCCCGATGATCAGTTGGCATATGATTTGATTGCCGGTTGCAAGTTGCCGGCCCGGCAGATCGCTTTTGCGCTGGAAGTTGCGCTAGGCAAGTTCTCTGCCAATCAAAGTTTCAGGGAAAAGGCCGCCGCCTTTCTTTGTCTTCTCCATTATCGCGACCGGAAACTGGCAAGACATATTCGCACTGGGCAAGGTGGCAAGTTGCTGGCTGGACTGATTGCCCACTTGCGCTCCGGCCGGCTGCTGGCTGGAGCCCGCGCCCTGTTGCAGCAAAAGCGATCTCATCGCTACAAAAAGAGACTGTTTTGCCAACAGCCTGATCTGGTCGAGCAATTGGCAAAGAATCCCAAACTGGTCGAAGACTGCGATACCGGACAGCTTGCCTGGCTGCACATGCAAATGCGCAACCCAATCCTGGCTAGCAAGTTGCAGCCGGTCCGGCCGATTTACCTGCAAAAGTGCCGTGCCCTGCTTGATGCAAACTGGCCGAAAATCACCAGGATTGTTGACGACTATGCGCGAGGAAAGGAATATGTCGGGCAGGACCCCTTTTTGGATGCTCTTGAAGATCGGGCGGCAGAGGATCCTGATTCCCTGACCCGGTTGCCGGATGAGATTATCAGCATCGGCGCCATTTTTGGCACAGTCAGGATCAGATATCGGTCAGAAGGGCTGCCTGGCTGGTTCAGGCATGTTGTCCAAGACGACAATACCCGCTTGACAATCGAGAAAGTTATTGGCAAACTGGCAATCAGGACTCTTGGGCACGATGACGATATGGCCTGGCTTGATTACTATCAGGAATTGTTTGGCAACCGGCTGCATCTGGCGGTACTGGCGGCTGCCGGCAAATCGTCCCGCCCGGGCGCTCTTTCCAGCCTTCTTGTCAAAGCAGTGCAGATTGCCGGGATAGGCAATGAATTAGCCGGAGTGATTGCCAAGCAGAAGGCGAAGCCGGATTTTGCCTCCCGGCCGGCGGCTGGCTGCTGGCAGTTGGCTGCCGGAGTGATTGACGGCCGCCCGGAAAACGCCGACTTGCTGGTCAAGCTTGGTCAAGACGAAACAAGGCGCAAGCTGATCTTGAAAATGGCCGCATCGCTAAGACGCGACAAGGTTTTCATTTCCATCTTCCTGCAAGTGGCCCTGCTTGAACTGGCTCTGACTCACTTCGGAGAGAAAGATTTTGCTGCCGGCTTGCAGCTGGGGATCGACGCCACCGCAGCCGGACTTGTGCTGGATCTGCGCGATGATCTGGAAAGGAACTGCAACTGGCAAACCCATGATGCGCTCAGGCGGCTTGCCGATGCGCAATGCTTTGCCGGGTTTTCCAGTCAGGCTCAGGCATGGGTGAGGGGGATTATTGCGCGCAGTCTGCCGGCCAAACTTGCCAGACAGTTTTCGCCGCTGCCGACTGCGGCAATAGGTCGGTTGATCGAGCGCGGGATTGCACCGCTTGACAACATCACATCTTTGCAGATATTCTTCTGTGAGCAGGTTCGCACTCTGGAACAGGAATGTCGCAATGGGCAAGGGGATCTGTGGAACATGTTCTGGAACATGGAGGACAGAAAGGCAATCAAGCACAAGTGGGAGAAAGAGTGTCGCAACTATATTGCCCGTCTCATGCGCGAGCGGTTGCAGCAAAACCAGGTGACGATTACCGTCGAACCTGAACTGGCCGGCGAACAAAGAGCCGATTTGTTGCTTGCCTGCGGCCAGGCTCAACTGCCAGTTGAAATCAAGTGCGGCGACAACAATCAACTATCGCAGCAAGGCTTGCGGCAGATAGATTGCTACACCCGCTATCCGGGTGCGTCCGGCCACGGCATCTATCTGGTGCTGTGGTTTGGCGAGCAGGCAGGTAAAGAGACATCACCCAGCGATCTTGAAAGGCAGCTGGCTGAGCGCATG
>JAPORI010000163.1 GCA_026710225.1 Betaproteobacteria bacterium | reverse complement strand
CCGGTGGGTTATGAGATCGGGGCGGTAACCCTTACTTCCGGCATCGCCAATGCCGACGACTGGGAGCTGGTGCATGCGCCGTCCGGTTTCGCCATCGACGGCGGCACCCGCGCCGCGACCCTGTCTTTGGCGGCGACCTTGCTGCTGGACTTCGAGCATACCACCTATTCAAGCAACAAGAACTTCGCCACCTTGACCATCCGCGCCCTGGCCGCCGACGATTCGTCGATCGGCCAGCAAGCGGTGGTGTTCGCGGTTGCCAATGCGGCGATCACTTCGGCGGCGGTCAAGGCCGGCTGGCCGAGTAGCCACACCCGCTTTGTCGGCGGCGCCATGGTCGGCTATCCGACCATGGTGATAAACGGGGTGGACAACTCGGAAAGTGTGGGCGCGGTTTTGTTTCCCGGCGCCCGTCTGGGCGGATTTGGCACCAACGACACCAACCGCTGGCTGAGTATCGATAACACAGTGGTAGCTGGCTCCTACGACTTCACCTTGCATCTGCGCTCTGCCGAACAGCTATCCAGCGCCACGCAGCGATCCGCAGTCTCGGCGGTCAAGGTGATCGCCCGCCCGGTGCTCGATTCGGCCATGCAGCAGTCCAACGGCGAGTGGCATTTCGTCTTCTCGGCGGTGGAGTGCACGGCCAGCGACATCCGCTTCCTGCTGCAAGTCGGTTCCAGCACAATCGGGGAGATGATTTGTGATGTGTCCAATGTGGTGCCCGGTCACGTCCTGGGCGGGGTAACCATGTCGCTGGCAAATTCCGGCGCCGGCAGCAATCGAAGCGTAACCCTGGTCATGGGCGGTTACAGCACCGGCAAGGTGCAGGTCAATGCAGTCATCAACCGCTGCGTCTCTTCGACCAATGTGCTCGACCGCACCTGCGTCGCCGACACCGCCGGCGGCCGCTCGGTGCTCTACGACCCGCTGCCCTTCCTGATCACCAGCCCGGCCTTTCGGGCGTTGCCGGAGTATCTGGGCGACGGCGGCGTGACGCCGGCTAACTATCCGGTAGCGGTGATCGAGACTTCCCAGCCGGCGCAATCTTTCACCTATAGCAATTCAAATGGCGTATTCAGCAGCTGCGTCAATTTCGACACTACCGGCATCGGTTGCAGCGCCTTCGCGATTACCAGCTCGGCCGATGTTGACGCCGGCATAACTTCCAACCGCGCCACCCTGATTTTCCACAACGCCGTCACCCTTGATTTCGAGGGCGACGTCTTCGACACCTCGGCCAAGCGGATTCTCGGGGTGCTGGGCGGTTTTGCCGCCCCCGCCGACGGCGGCACTGCGATCCAATACGCGGTTACCGTCTCGCTAGCCAACGCCGTGGTAACCACGGCGGTGGTCGACGGGGTGTTTCTCGACACCTTCGTCCGCTATGCCGACACCGCCAGCCAGATCGACTATCCGGCGCTGTTGCTAAACGGGCAGTCCAACACCGACAGCATATCCGGTGCGATCGCCAATGTAGCCGGCCCCGGCGCCGCCGGCCTTTCCGCCGGCAGCACCGGGGTGCAGATCGCGGCGGGCACCGCGGTCGGGCAAACCAACTTCACCCTGTCGCTGATTTCGGCGGAGGGCGGACCGACGGTAGCGCTTTCGCGCTCGGTGCGGCTCGTCGAGCGGCCGGTGCTCGAAGACATCTTCGAGCACCCCGACAACGCCGGCACCTGGGTGTTCGTCTATAGCGGGGTGGTGTGCGACGACATGCGCTTGCGCGTGCACTTCCCTGAATTCGGCGCCGGCAGGCGATTTGGTTGCGGCACTTTCCAGAACACCGCGTTGGAACTGTCCCCCACCGGCCCGAACCTGAGCGGCGCCTATCCGCCGGCGGCCGGCTACTCGGCGCCGGCGACGGTAAGCATCATGGTCTCCTCCCTGCCTAGTGGCTCCATGCAAATAAGAATCTCCACCGACGAATGCCACTCCTATACCTCGTTCACCGCCTGCGAAAACGACATCACTGCGGCCCGCGACAACATCCAGAGCTTCGCGCTGCCGTTCAAGCAGCTGCTGAAATTCGACGGCTTCCCCGCCACCGGGGTGCCGGCGGTGATCGAGGTGGAAGAGTATCTGGGCGGCCAGCAGGTGGCGCCGGCCGGTTACAGTTTGCACAGCGATTACATCACCGCCGCCGCCGGCATGACGATCAATGCCGCGTCGCTGGTGGGCAGCTCCGACATCTATGGGTTGGATTTCCTGAATGTTGCCGCCGGCGGCATCAGAATCACCCTCAAAACCACGCTCAATCTCGATTACGAGGCCGCCGCATACGCAACCGACAAGAACTTCGCCACCCTGACCATCCAGGCGAGCACCGCCGACGACCGGCGCGGGCTGCTGACCGTGATCCTGCGCCTGACCGATGCCGAGACGATCGTCGCCGGACTGGTGAACTTGCCGCCGCCGATCATCCGCTTTGCGCCCGGCGCCGGTTCCAACGATATCAACATACCCTTCCCCTACTTTACCTTGAACGGCTTGCCCATCCCGACTGATATCGCGTTCGGGCTTGATGGAGTGGTATCGGGTTTTAGCCAGACAGGCCGAGGGATAAACGGCGACGATGTTGTTGCTATCTCTTCAGACGTTGTTTCTGGTCTTGCTATTAATTCAATCAACCAATTCGCACAACCCGGCGACGCGGCCACCCTGACCACTACTTTCGAATTCGTCGAGAACAATGCGCCCGACCTGGTGGTGACCACCACGGTGCGGATTGTGC
>JAPORI010000200.1 GCA_026710225.1 Betaproteobacteria bacterium | reverse complement strand
CATCCGGCCCCATGCTGCCGCGGTACACCGGCAACTTTACCTCGGTACCGTCGGGAAGCTGCAAGACAGCCTCGCCTTTTTGCTTGTGCAGTTGTTTTTTCATTTCCTGTCGTCCTTGCTGTTGTCGGGAATCGAATGCGCCTGCTGGCGCAGCCTTGCTGCCAGCGACGCAAATTGGGCGGCCGGCTGGACGCGGCCGGTTACCAGCACGTCCCACAGCTGATTGTCATCGCACTCGAGCAGTTCCTCGGCGCCGGCAACCGACTCGCCGGCAGCCAGTCGCACCGCCAGAGCAGACAGCAGCAAATCGAGTTCGAGCATCCCCCGGCGACAGCGCCAGGACAGGCGACGGGCTTGAGCAGCGTCCATCAAACCTTTCCCTAAAAGGAGCGCTTGAGCATGATTTCCTTGATCTTGCCGATTGCCTTGGTCGGGTTTAGCCCCTTCGGACAGACATCGACGCAATTCATGATCGTGTGACAGCGAAACAGCCGGTACGGATCCTCCAGATTGTCGATCCGCTCGTTGATGCGGCTGTCGCGAGTGTCGGCAATGAAGCGGTACGCCTGCAACAGCCCTGCCGGACCGACGAATTTGTCCGGATTCCACCAGAACGAGGGGCAGGCCGTCGAGCAGCACGCGCACAGGATGCATTCGTACAGACCGTCGAGCTCGGCGCGGTCAGTCGGGCTTTGCAGGCGCTCGCGCTGCGGTGTCGGTTCGTCGCTAAGCAGGTACGGACGCACCGACCGGTACTGCTTGAAGAACTGCGACATGTCCACCACCAGATCACGCACCACCGGCAGGCCCGGCAGCGGCCGGATGGTTACCGGCTGCCGGATGTCGGCCAGCGGCGTTATGCAGGCCAGACCATTCTTGCCGTTGATGTTGACGCCGTCGGAACCGCAGATTCCCTCCCGGCACGAGCGCCGGAAACTGAGACTGTCATCGAGCTCGTCCTTGATTTGCACCAGCGCCTCGAGCAGCATCTTGGCGCTCGGCTTGACATCGACGTGATAGTCCTGCATGTACGGATCGCGTCCGTCCTCGGGGTTGTAGCGGTAGATCGAAAAATGCATGACAGAAAACTAGTAGGTGCGGGCCTTGGGTTCAAAGGTTTCGACGCTCAGCGGCTTCATCTGCACCGGCCGGTAACTGAGGCGATCGTCGGCAGCGTGATAGATGGTGTGCTTGAGCCACTCGTCGTCGCGCCGCCCCTCGAAGTCGTTGCGGGCATGGGCGCCGCGACTCTCCTTGCGGGCAACTGCCGACACTATCGTCGCTCTGGCGATGCTCATCAGGTTGTGCAACTCGAGCGCCTCGATGCGGGCGGTATTGAACACCCGGGAATGATCGCGCACCGCCACCGACTTGAGCCGGCCGGCCAGCGCCTCGAACTTCATCCAGCCCTCGCGCATCGATTCCTCGGTGCGGAAAACCCCGCAATAGGTCTGCAACACCGAGCGCATCTCCTCGCGCACGACATCAACCCGTTCGCCGTCCTTGCGCTCCAAGGCGGCGATCCGATCGAGCGCCATTGCCGCCGCCTCGTCGGAAAGATCCTCGCAAAATCCCAAATCATTGAAGTTTTCTATTATATGGCGGCCGACCGCCCGGCCGAACACGACCAGATCGACCAGCGAATTGCCGCCCAGACGGTTGGCGCCGTGCACCGACACGCAGGCGCACTCGCCGACCGCGTACAAACCGGGAACGATCACGTCCTCGCCGCCTTGGTAGTCGATGACCTGCCCGAAGCGGTTGGTGGGGATGCCGCCCATCATGTAGTGAACGGTCGGCACCACCGGAATCGGCTTGGCAACCGGATCGACGCCGGCGAACTTGATTGCGATCTCGCGGATCGCCGGCAGCCGGCCGGCAATGATATCCTCGCCAAGGTGATCGAGCTTGAGCTCGACATGATCGCGCTCAGGTCCGCAGCCGCGTCCTTCGTTGATCTCGATTTGCATCGAGCGGGCAACCACATCGCGTCCGGCCAGATCCTTGGCATTGGGCGCGTAGCGCTCCATGAAGCGCTCGCCCTCGGAATTGATCAGGTAGCCGCCTTCGCCGCGTGATCCTTCGGTAATCAAAACGCCGGCATTGGCAACCCCGGTCGGATGAAACTGCCAGAACTCCATGTCTTGCAGCGGCAGGCCGAAGCGCACCGCCATGCCCAGACCGTCGCCGGTATTGGAAAAGGCGTTGGTCGAGTTCTTGAAAATGCGGCCGCCGCCGCCGGTAGCCAGCACTACTGCCGCCGCCTCAAAGATCGAAACGATGCCGGTCTCGATTTCGATCGCAACCACCCCGCCGATGCGCGAGCGCGAATCGGCGATGAAATCTACCGCAAAGTACTCGTCAAAGAAGTGGGTGCCGTAACGCAGGTTCTGCTGATACAGGGTATGCAGCAGCGCATGACCGGTGCGATCGGCTGCCGCGCAGGTGCGGGTCGCCTGCGGCCCGCCGAAGTTCTGCGACTGGCCGCCGAACGGACGCTGGTAGATGCGGCCGTCCTCCAGACGCGAAAAGGGCAGCCCCCAGTGTTCGAGTTCGTAGACAACCTCGGGTGCGTTGCGACACATGTACTCGATCGCGTCCTGATCGCCCAGATAGTCGGATCCCTTCACCGTGTCATACATGTGCCAGTGCCAGTGATCGGGGGTTACGTTGCCCAGCGCCGAAGTTATCCCGCCTTGCGCGGCAACCGTATGCGAGCGGGTCGGAAACACCTTCG
>JAPORI010000130.1 GCA_026710225.1 Betaproteobacteria bacterium | reverse complement strand
GCACTGGCGCCCTTGTCCCACAGTATTTCCCCGCGCATCAAAAACCGCGCCGCGTGCATGTCCTCAATGATCCAGCAATGCAGCGGCAGATAGGGCTTGCGACCAATGTTGGCGACATTGACGCAGGCTCTGCCGCCGGGCACCAGCACCCGGTAGGTCTCGGCAAACACCCGGCGCAGCATTTGCCGGTATTCGTCAGCCGCCAGATCGGCATCGTATTCCTTGCCGACATTGTAGGGCGGGGAGGTGACCATCAAGTGGACGCTGTTGTCGGGCAACTCGCGCATCTTCTCGCTGCTGCGGTTGTAGATGCGATTGACCCGCTGTTGAACTTGCTCGGCACAAGCAACCTTTGCCGGATTGACTTTGGCTTTCCTTTCGCTGCCGGTGCCCGAATACATGTTGCGGGCGTAGAAGTCGTCGGAACTGTAACCAACCCGGCTGGAAGTCCCAAAGGACTGCATTTTCTTCTTTGCTGTTGCCACTTGCCGGATTCGATTCTAAGCCGGCCGGCGCAGGCGTCCCTACTTCCTGGCGGCTGGTTTGCGACGCGCTGCTTTCTTCTTTGCTGCGCCCTTCTTCTTGGCCGCCTTTTTCTTGCCGCCGGAGCGCTCTTCGAATTCAAAGCCGATCTTGCCGTCTTCCTTTAGCACCAGATAGGCGCTGAACTGGCGCTTGCCGCGCTTTTTCGACACGAAGCCTTCCAGCAGGGCGGTCTTGCCCTTGGCAAGCAGATCGGCGACTTCATCCTCGGCCAACTCCCGATCGAGCATCGTGCGACGGATCGAAAAGTCGCAGGTCTTGTTGTTGCCCATCGCCTTTTCACAAAAGTAACTGTGCTTGCCAACACGCACCGGCGCACCGCACTTGGGACACACTCCGATTTGCTTCATCGTGCTCGGATCACCCTCTTCAAGCTCATTGAAGTCGAATTCAACCTTTCCGGAATCAGTCAAGATCAGGCTCGCCTCGAATTCGCTGCCGCGCTTGCTGCGAAATCCGGCCAGCGGCCCCAGGCGACGCTTGGCCAGCAGGATTTCGGCTTCGGCCGGTTCGATAATCCGCCCGGCGATCTGCTTCCAGATGAAGAACCGGCACTCTTCGTTCTCACACTGATACTTGCGATAGCTCTCGGCCATCACCGAACCGCACTTGGGACAGCGCACCGCCAACTTGCACCAGTCGCCGGGCGTTGCGTCCGGGTCGTAGGCAACTGCGGTGGCAGTGATCTTCTTGACCAGTTCAACCACCTGAGCCAGAAAATCCTCGGCTGCCGCGCTGCCGCGCTCGATTTGGGTAAGGTTGCTCTCCATCTGGCCGGTCAGTTCCGGCCGGGTGAGCTCGACCACCTTCATGCCTTCGAGAAGTTCAAGCAGGGCGGCCGCCTTGCGCGTCGGGATCAGGTCGCGCCCTTCCCGCACCACATAATCGTGGCCGATCAGTTCCTCGATAATCCCGGCGCGGGTAGCCGGGGTGCCCAGACCACCGCCTTCATCAAGAGCCTCGGAAAGATCGGCGTCTTCAACCAGTCGGCCGGCCTTTTCCATCGCCTGCAACAAGCTGGCGTCGGTGTAGTTGGCCGGCGGCTTGGTCGTGCCGGCTTCCACATCGATCTCTGCAAGCCGGGCGATGCCGGATTCCGGTGCCGGCGGCAGGATTTTGCCGCCACCCTTGCCGGCGGCGGCCAGCCAGCCGGCCTCGACGATCTCCTCGCCGCCGGTCTCGAACACTTGCGGGCCTGACGATTCGGTTTCGACCAGACAGCGACGGGTGGTGATCTTCACTTTGGCAACCGGCATGAACGCGGCGATGAAGGTGCGACAGATCAGCTCGTAGATGCGCTTGTCTTGCTCGCGCCCGAGCTGCTTGGGATACTCGCCGGTCGGGATGATCGCAAAGTGATCGGAAACCTTGGCCGCATCGAAGATGCGCCCGCCGGCGGCGGCAATGCCGGCGCGCAACTTGGCTGCATCGGCACACAGATTGGCCAGCGGTCCGCCGAGCACCGCAACCGTATCGTCGGCGTTGGCGAAGGAGGCGATGATCTTTTCACACTCGCGCTTGTAGTCCGGCGGCAGGTGGCGCGAGGAGGTGCGCGGATAGGTTACCAGCTTGCGCTCATACAGACCCTGCAAGGCGCGCAGGGTTGCGTTGGCCGGCATCCCGAAGCGACGGTTGGCCTCCCGCTGCAAGACACTCAGCGAAAACAGTTGCGGCGGCCGCCGCTCCTGCAACCGGCTCTTGTCGGTAACCTGCGCGTCGCGCCCGGTTACCGCATCCTTGATTGCAACCGCCCGGCTCTCGTCCCAGATGCGATCGGCGCGCTTGTGCGGATCGGCGCTGTCCTTGGTGAACTTGTCGTCTATCCAGTAGGCCTGCCAGTCGCCGGTTTCAGCGGCGAAAGTTGCCGCCAGCCGCCAGTAGGGACGGGCGGTGAACTCGTCGCGCTCGCGCTGGCGGCGCACCAGAAAGGCCAGGGTGGGGGTTTGCACCCGCCCGACGGTGGTGAGCACAAAGCCGCCGTCCTTGCTGTTTAGCGCGGTGAGCGCCCGGGTTGAATTTATCCCGACCAGCCAGTCGGCCTGGGCGCGGGCGATTGCCGCCGCCTTCAAGGTGGCAGTGGCGTCGGCCGCGCGCAGCTCGGCAAAGCTTTTCCTGATTGCTGCGGCGGTCATCGACTGCAACCACAGTCGCTGCACCGGCTTGGCCAGTTTCAGGTAGGTGATCAGGTTGTGGAAGATCAGCTCGCCCTCGCGCCCGGCGTCGCAGGCGTTGATCAACCCGGCAACGTCAGCGCGGCCGGCCAGCTTGCCCAGCAGCGCCAGCCGCTCGCGGCTGTCTCGGTGCGGGCGCAGGGCAAAGCGCGCCGGCAGCGCCGGCAGCGATTGGTGCGACCATTTCGAACCGCGCATCGTCTTGGCCCGCTTGCGATCGGCGGTCTCCTCGTCGGGGTTGAACATCTCGACGATGTGGCCGATGGCGCTGGCAATCACGAAATCATCACCCTCGAAGTGCTCGGCGCGCTTGGCCGCGCCCAGCACCCGCGCCAGATCGGCAGCCACCGACGGCTTTTCGGCTATTACCAGTTGCTTTTGCGTCATAGCAAGCCGGATATATTAACCGGCAGCATCAGCCGGCTGCCGCCGGCTAGATGTCAAGTTCGGCCAACAGCGCCCGTTCGGCGATGAATTCCTTGCGCTTGGATACATCGTCCCCCATCAGGTCCTCGAACAGCACATCGGCGGTATTGAGGTCCTCGATGCGCACCTGCTTCAAGCGGCGCCGGGAGACATCCATCGTCGTCTCCCACAGTTGCTCGGCGTTCATTTCACCGAGACCCTTGTAGCGCTGGATGGTCGCCGCGGCGCGGGCGACATCGGCCAGCCAGGCGGCTGCGGCCGCGGCATCGGCAACCACCGCCTGCTTGTCACCGCGCGCAACGATGCCGGGGCCGGGAATCTTGGCAAAGGCGTCGCCAGCCCGGCGCAGGGTTGCGTATTCGCTGCCGGCGAAGAATGCCGCGCCGATGCGCAGCGGCGGGCGCGGCAGACCGTAGAGGCGCCGCTGGCAAATCAGCACCTGATTGCCGGCGCTCTCGCAGCCGGCCTCGATGTCCAGATCGGGGCTGGCAACCAGGCTGGTCAATTCGGCGGCCGCGGCCTTGGCTTCGGCGGCCGAAGCCAGCGAGATCGGATTCTTGGTGCGCATGAAGGCGCGCAGCAGCGATTCGTCGTAGGGTTCGCTGGCGCGGGCAACCAGCCGGGCGATGGTCTTTTCGGCGCGCAGATACAGCCGGAACGCTTCGCCAAAGCCGGCTGCGGCCTTGCCCGGCTTGCCGGCCTTGGTCGGCGCATAGCTGGCGTTGTCCAGCGACGAGGCGGCGATGAAATCGTGCAGCTCATCGTCGTTTTGCAGGTAGCGCTCGGACTTGCCGATCTTGACCTTGTAAAGCGGCGGCATCGCCAGATAGACATGACCCTCCTTGACCATTTCCGGAATCTTGCGGAAGAAGAAGGTCAGCAGCAGCGTCGAGATGTGGGCGCCATCGACATCGGCATCGGTCATGATGATCACCTTGTGGTAGCGCAGCTTTTCCGGGTCATACTCCTCGGTCACCCCGGTGCCCAGCGCCTGCACCAGATCGGAGATCGCCGACGAGGCGAGTATCTTGTCCGGCCGGGCCTTCTCGACATTGAGAATCTTGCCGCGCAGCGGCAGCACCGCCTGATTGGCGCGGTGGCGGGCCTGCTTGGCGGTGCCGCCGGCCGAATCACCCTCAACCAGAAACAGTTCCGACTTGGCCGGATCGCGTTCTTGACAGTCGGCGAGCTTGCCGGGCAGGCCGGCTGAATCAAAGACATCCTTGCGCCGGGCCATATCGCGGGCCTTGCGGGCGGCAGCCCGCACCCGGGCGGCGTCGACCACCTTGCCGCAGATCGAATTGGCATCGCGCGGATGTTCGAGCAGGAAGGTGCCCAGACCGGCGGCGATCACCTCTTCGACCACCGGCCGCACTTCCGAGGAGACCAGTTTGTCCTTGGTCTGGGAGGAGAATTTCGGATCCGGCACCTTTACCGACAGCACGCAGGTCAGGCCCTCGCGGATGTCCTCGCCGCCGATGGCCGGAGTTTCCCGCTTGGCCTTGGACTGGCGGGCGAGATCGTCGATGTAGTTCTTGACCACCCTGGTCAGCGCCGCCCGCAGCCCGGTCAGGTGGCTGCCGCCGTCGATCTGGGGGATGTTGTTGGTGTAGCACAGCACATTGTCGTTGTAGCCGTCGTTCCACTGCATCGCCACCTCGACGACGATGCCGTCCCGCTCGCCGCGGCAGGTGAACATCTTTTCGTGCACCGCCTTGCGCTTGGCATCGTGGTGCTCGACGAACATCGCCAGGCCGCCCTGGTAGGAGAACTCCTCGCGCCGGGGCTGTTCGCCGCGCTCGTCAGTCAGGACGATGGCGACTTCCGAATTGAGGAAGGCCAGTTCGCGCAGCCGGCCGGCCAGCCGGGAAAAGTCGAACTCGACGCTTTCGAAGGTCTCCGGCGACGGCCAGAACACCACTGCGGTGCCGGTTTCGGAAGCCTTGCCGGTCTTTTTCAGCGCCGCCTTGGGCACTCCGTGGGCAAACGACATCTCGTAGCTGCCGCCGTCTCTACAGATGCGCAACTCGAGCCGTTCGGACAGGGCGTTGACCACCGACACGCCCACCCCGTGCAAGCCGCCGGACACCTTGTAACTGTTGCTGTCGAACTTGCCGCCGGCGTGCAGCTCGGTCATCACCACCTCGGCGGTCGAGCGCTTCTCGGTCGGATGCATCGCCACCGGGATGCCGCGGCCGTTGTCGGTCACCTCGACGCCGCCGTCGGCGCGCAGGGTAACCGCAATCTGGTTGCAAAAGCCGGCCAGCGCCTCGTCAATGGCGTTGTCAACCACCTCATGCACCATGTGATGGAGTCCGGAGCCGTCGGAGGTGTCGCCGATATACATCCCCGGGCGCTTGCGCACCGCTTCCAGGCCCTTGAGGACCTTGATTTGCTCAGCGTCGTAGCTAGCGGACTTGGATGATTTTCTGGCCCCAGCCATCTTCCAGACGCGCCTGTCTGCTAACCGTTGTGTTGCCCGTGCCCGCCTATATCTTGATGGGCATCAAGACATATTTGAGCGGGTCCTCCTCTTTGGCATCGGCTGTTTTACACAGGATGCTCTCCTTTTCCTTCGGGAAGATGATCGAAATCTTCTCCCGGTTCTCGAAAGCCTTGACCATGTCGGTCAGATAGGCGCCGTTGAAACTGATTGTGCGGCTCTCGCCGCTGTAGTCGGCCGCCATGTCCAGAGTTGCCTCGTCGCTGGTCTGGGCGCCGCGGGCGCTGAGCGAGGCGCGGCCTGATTCCAAGGCCATGGTGATCGCATCGTTGCCGCGATCGAGGACGGTTGCGACCTGGCCGATCACATCGCGCAGTTCGGCGGCGGCGAAACTGGCCTGGGCGGCGGCCTTGTCCGGAATCACTTTCAGGTAGTCCGGGTAGGTTGCATCGACCAGAACCGAGGTGATCTTGACTTCGCCGGCTTCGAAGCGCACCGCGGCGGTGCGCTCGACATCGGCCAGCGCCACCAGCCGCAGCTTGTCGGAGCCGGCGTCGGTGAGCACCCGGCGCAGCAAGTCGATCGACTTGCGGGGAACAATGATGCCGAATTTCTTGTCGGTCTTGATTTGCGCCAGTTCGTCAACTGCCATCCGGTGGCCGTCGGTGGCGACCAGCCGCAGCGCCTCGCCGGTGAAATCGAAATACATCCCGGTCAGGTAGAGACGGTGAATCTCATTCGAGATCGCCGGCAGCAGCCGGGTTATGCTCCCGGCGAGTCGGGCCGGTTCCAGTTCGATCTCGGCGACCGGCTTGTGGGTGACGCTTTCGCGGGGAAACTCCTCGCCGGGGCGGATTGCCAGCTTGAAGCCGCGGCTGTCGTCCTTGGCGGCGCCGGCCGGCTGGATGTGCAAGGCGGAGCCGGCAACCCGAAACGACACCGACTGGCTAATCATGCTGCGCAGGACGCTGGAAAGCTTGGAGCCGGCGACACAAAACTGCTCGCCCTTGCGCGATCCCTTGCTCAGCGCCAGCCGGGCGCGCACATGGCAGTGGCTGTCGGCGGCAATCAGGGTGAGGTGGTCGTCGGCGACCTCGATGAGCACATGCTCGAGGATCGGCTGGATGGTGCTGCGCTCAATGGCGCCAATCACCTTGTCAAGCGTCTTGATGAAGTCTTCGGTCGGACAGGTAAACATCAGTTTTGAGGAGGATTTCGGCAACAGAGCCGGTGCTGAGTTAGACCCGATCTTGTTACCCCTGCTATTATATAACAGAAACATGAATATGATCACCTGTGGATCATTTTTGGCAACAAGGCCATCCCTTGGCTGGCAAGGCCCAAGCGCCTTTGACAGGCGCGCGAACGGCTGTGGGCAGGCTGTCGGAAAACCGGCAAAACTACGCCGGCCGAGTCTTGACCGGCAGGGCAGCGACAGGAAACCGCCAGTTTTTGCACAGTTTTTTGGTGTCGATTGACAGTTGCTGGCAGCGCCCGGCAGCATCCCGGATTCTCCTAGGTTTCCAGGCGGTGGCGGATCTGGGCGAGATCGGCGGCCAGGGCCGGCTCGGCGGCGGCGGCGGTGCTAATCCGGCGATGAGCGTGCAGGACGCTGGAGTGGTGACAACCAAAGATCGTCCCGATTCCGGGCAGCGATTCGCGGGTGAGTTCCCGGCAAAGGTACATCGCCGCGTGCCGGGCGCGCACCAGCGCCTGGTCGCGCCGCTTGCCGAGCAGCTGGGCGCGGGAGAAGTCGAACTGGCTGGCAACGGCATCAACAACCGCCAGCGGCGTGATTCGCACCGGCATGGTGTGCAAATCGGCGATAACGCTGCCAACGATTTCCACCAGCGGCCGGTCGCGGTGCATCTTGGCGATCATCGCAACCCGGCCTATCGTTCCGATCAATTCCCGGACGTTGCTGCACAGGCGCATCGCCAGCAACTGGGCGCATTCGTCGGTAAGTTGCAGGCCGCGCAGCCGGGCGTGCAGGGCGAGAACACCCAGCCGGGTTTGCAGATCGGGCGGATCGATTCGTGCCTCAATGCCGGCGACCAGCCGCGACACCAGCCGCGGCGGCAGGCGCAGACCGGCGGCCGGGGCATCGGCCACGATCACGAACGGCAGCGACTGATCGGCAAAGAAGTTGAGCAAGGCGATCAGTTGCCGGTGCGTCTGCTCGCTTCCGGAACCGATGCCTTGCAAATCATCGAGGATGAACAGGTCCAGTTGCCGGAAGCGCTTGCGAAAGTCATCAACCTTGTCGGAGGTAAAGGCGCGCTGCACCTCCCGCATGAACTGCTCGCCGGAGAGCACTCGCACCCGGGCACCCCGGTTGCGTTGCAGATAGTCGTTGCCGATCGCATTGGCCAGATGGGTTTTGCCCAACCCGGGTCGGCCGTGGATGTACAGGCTGCCAATCGATTCGGCGTCGCTGCCGCCGCCAGCCAGTTGGCGGCCGGCGGCGGCGGCGAGTTCATTGCTGGTGCCAACCACGAAATTGGCGAAGGTGTACTTGGCCGCCGGACCGCCGCGCGAGCGCGGCGCTGGCGGCTTGCCGGTTGGCGGCGGCGTTGCAGCCGCGGCCGCGGTCGGCGTACTCAGCAGTTGCACCGCAACCGCCGGTGTCTGGCCGCTGTCAAGGCGCGGCAGCAGTTGCCGGACGCGCTCGATTACTCCCGATCCGTTTTTCAGCCAGGCAGCGATTTGCGCGCAGCCGGTTTCCAGCACCAGTTGCCGGCCGTTGTCTGCCGAGCTTACGGTAAGCGCAATCAGGCGCGTTTCGGCCGCCGGGTTTTCGGCGATTAGCACTCGCCGCACCGAGTTCCAGTAGTCGGCTAGCGGCACCGGCAGGTCCGTTTCTCGGTGACGATTGCGTCGATGCGCAGGTCGTGTTCTTGCGCCGGGCAGGCGGCAAGCAACTGACATGAAAAAACTGGTGCGATCACGAAAACTCTCTCAATCCGGGGCGAATTTGTATCATAGAAACCGCCTCCTGATCCGATTCGATTACCGCGCTCATCAACGGCAACAGACGGGATAAGGATGCAGGCGGCCGATGCCGGATTCGATTCAGCAATATTCGGGATCGGCTCGAGTATACCGGCATATCCTGTGTCCAGATCGGCTTGCAAATCCAATATCTTGTGCCAGGACATTTTTCTCGTTCCGCGCACGACCCGCGGCAGCAGCACCGACCGACCGCCGGAAATCCATCTGGCAAGCAATGGCCCGATGTCAACCTCCTGGTGGCCGGGCGCGAACGCAGCCACCGGCTCATTGTTGGCCAGCTCCGGCAACTGCAACAGCCGCTGGCAGATCGCCGCGCTCGCCTGGGCGCGCGCGGCCGCGCTCATTGCGGCGCGCTGAGCCCGCACCCGGGTGCGGGCGCGCTGCTTGGCGGCGGCGACGGGACAACTCTTCATGGGCGGGCTCCTACTATTATCATCATCGTGTTACCAAGAAACAGGTCATGACCAGCCAGCATCCGCAACCAGGCGAATCGATCGTCGTCGGCATGTCCGGCGGCGTCGATTCGTCGGTCGCCGCGCTGTTGCTCAAGCGTGCCGGTGCCGCAGTGCGCGGCCTGTTCATGCGCTGCTGGGAGGATCAATCCGGCGACTGTCCGGCCGGTGCCGATGCGGTTGCCGCCGCCGCCGCCGCCGATGCGATCGGTATTGAGCTGGATGTCGTCGATCTGGTCGGCGACTACCGGCGCGAGGTGTTTGCCGGCTTTCTCGACGAGTTGCGTGCCGGCCGCACCCCCAATCCGGATGTCTGGTGCAATGCCAACATCAAGTTCGCCTCTTTTGCCCGGATCGCCGCGGCGCGCTATGGCGCCACCCGGATTGCGACCGGTCACTATGCCCGCATCGATGGCGTTCGGCAGCGGCTGCTCAAGGCCGAGGCCGAGGGCAAGGATCAGACCTACTTTCTCTACCGGCTTGACCGCAACCAGCTGGCGCAAAGCCTGTTTCCGCTCGGCGATCTGCCGACCAAGGCGCAGGTACGATCGATCGCCAGGGAGGCCGGCCTGCCTACAGCCGAGCGGCGCGAGAGCATGGGTATTTGCTTCATCGGCAAGCGGCCGTTCCGGGAATTCGTCAGCGAGCACATCCGGCCGCAGTCCGGGGCGATAGTCGATGAACACGGCCGGCAAATCGGCACTCATGACGGTGTCCACCTGTACACGATCGGCCAGCGCGGCGGCCTTGGTCTGGGCGGCGAGGGGCCGCCCTGGTATGTGGCCGGCAAGGACTGCGCTACCAACACGATCACCGCAGTACGCGGCCGCAACCACCGGCTGCTGTACTGCCGCCGGGTGCGACTGCGCCAGACCAGCTGGGTGGCCGGCCGGCCGCCGCCGTGCAACTGGGTGTACACCTGCCGGTTCCGGCACCGGATGGAGCCGGCGCCGTGCACGCTTGAACAGGCCGGTGCCGAAACTGCGACGGTGGCGTTTGCAGACGAACAGGCGGCGGTGGCCCCCGGTCAGGCGCTGGTCGTCTACGACGGCATTGACTGTCTGGGTGGCGGGACGATCGAAACGACCGATTTGGCGGCGCGGCCAGCCGGGCGCGGGTAGA
Source organism: Betaproteobacteria bacterium (assembly GCA_026710225.1). Lineage (GTDB taxonomy): Bacteria > Pseudomonadota > Gammaproteobacteria > Tethybacterales > Tethybacteraceae > JAPORI01. The sequence continues at coordinate 12,917 of JAPORI010000130.1, read as the reverse complement.
ATGCAGGCGGAAATGACCGAACCCGAACCAGGATCGATAACTTTTCCCGACTTCGTCAAGGAGAAGTGGGTCCAGTCGCAACTGCAAATCTGTGACGCCGATGCCAAGAAGATCGGCCAGACACTTGCCGCCGCCGATCATTCCTGGGACTTCGTCAAGGACAAGGCGACTTTTGCCGAACAGTTTCTCGAGAAGTTCTGCGAGGACCCGGGGGTAACCCACGACTGCCGCAAGGCGCTCGGCGGCAAGGATGCAGCGCCGATCTTCAAGTTGCCCAGCGACGACGAGGTCAAGGGTCCGGCGGCCGGATCTTCGGCGCGCAAGTGTCTGGGTCACTTCGCTGCCTGCGGCCGGGCCGCCGCCGAGCGCGGCGACAGCAAGCAGGCGATGGAATGGGCGATGCTTGAGTTGCTCGAATACGGCGGCATAGCCGAGGAGGCTTTCCAGCTCGCCTACGATGTTCAGCACCTGAGCAAGTACAAGGGCTATGTCGATGCCGCCTTTTCGGTGCACATGCGCGGCTACATGCTCGCTCTGCTCGACGAAGGTCTCAACGACGCCGAGTCCGAGGCTGAGGCGCGCAGCCTGTTGCGCAAGGAATACACCTTCGGCAAGCTTGCCACCCTGGCCGAGGATCTGTCCGAGACCGACAATCCGATCGATGATCTGACCAAGGTCGCCGAGGCGCTGGCTGATGCGGCGCGCAACGCGGCTGCCTACGAGCAGATCTCGACTGCGCCGCTGGGCACCGAATCGGTGGTTGCGCTGCTCAAGGAATCGATGGCGATCATCGAGGCGCATCTGGAAGGGTCCGAGGACAAGGACCTGTTTGCCCAGGCCGAGAAGGCCAAGACGCTGGCCGCCGAGTGTCCGGTGCAGTTGATCGACCGGGAGATAGTCTGCCAGGTGCGCAAGCTCGCCGCCGAGACCCGGGAGAAGACCCTGGAAGCATCCAGCGCCGCCGACACCGCGGCGAGCATTCCGGTCAAGACGCTGGCCGATGCCAAGAAGATGGCCAGCGCATTCGAAGGCGCCAACAAGCTCGCCAAGGAGGCTTGCGCGATGGCGATCAAGTGCGCCGAGACGATCAAGTCGGCCAAGGGGCTGGAATCCAACGAACAGAAGACCAAGGAACTGTTCGAGAAGATCGCCGCCGCTTTCCGCGGCGCCCAGGCCGGTGCCAGCGAAGAGGCCAAGAAGAGCGCCGCCGCCGCCAAGAAGGCTCAGGATGCGGCCAAGGAAGCGGCCCGGCAACTGGAGATGGCCGCGGCCGAAGCGGCCAAGAAAGCCAAGGAGGAGGCGGCTGCCGCCAAGAAGGAGAAGAAGGCCGCCGAGGCAGAGCCAACAGCGGAAGCCGGGGACACCGCCGGTGCCCGGGCCGAATTGCTCAAGCAGTTGAAAAAGTTCGGCAGCAAGCGCTGGGACACCAACATGGCGACCCAGACCCTGGCCCGCCTGTGCGACCGACGCAAGGAAGTGATCGGACAACTCTGGGAGGCGGTGGAGAAAGAGGCCGACGACGACCTGCGGCGCTGCGAGAAGTTTACCGAGCAGTTCCGCAACACCATGGATGCCCGCCGCCGTCTTGATGCGGTGGTGCGACTGATCGGGCGCGGCCAGCAGATGGACCCGCGCACTGCCAAGTGGTTCACCGATCAGATCATCGAGATTTCCAAGGCTGCGGCCGCCTACGTTGAGGCGGCGAAAGGCAAGTAGGACAATCTGTCGATATCAAAATTAGGGGTCGCGAAGCAAGCCGGCGTTTTTTGAGTCCGGAAACGGGTTCGAGATTTCAGGATTTAAGGCGCTATGGGCAAAATTGGGCACCGGATTGATCGGCTGCCGAAAGTTCAATACCGAACAAGCGGCCGCTTAACTGGTGGCCATCCTTTCAATTTTCACCTGGCCGCCGGGGGCTGAAACCACCATCCGGGTTCCTGGCCTAGCCCGCCGGCCAAGGTCGGCTTCGACTATTGCATCGACGATCAGCGAGTTGATCGTTCGCTGCAAGGGCCGGGCACCCATGCTTTCGGAAAAGCCGACCTCCAGCAGCAGTTCGATGACGTCTTTTGCGAACGATACCTTTAGGCCGCGCTCGGCTTCCAGCCGGCTGCCAAGCCCGGCGAGTTCCTTGGCGACTATCCGGCCGGCCACGTCTGGGGCCAGAGAGGCAAAACTGATCTGGGCATCGAGCCGGTTGCGAAACTCCGGCGAGAACAGCCGCTTGAGGTCCTGCTGCTCGCTGCTGTCGCCGGCGGCCTGCTTGACGAAGCCCAGCGGCGCCCGATCCCGGTCGCTGGCACCGGCATTGGAAGTCATCACCACCAGCGCGTGCCGGAAGTCAACTGCCTGGCCGGCGTTGTCGGTAAGGGTTCCGTAGTCCATCACCTGCAACAGGATGCTGAAGATGTCCGGATGCGCCTTTTCGATCTCGTCAAGCAGCAGCACGCAGTGGGGGTTGCCGGACACCTTTTCGGTAAGTTGGCCGGCCTGTTCAAAGCCGACATAACCGGGCGGCGCGCCAATCAGCCGGGAGAGCGAGTGCTTTTCCATGTATTCGGACATGTCAAAGCGCAGCAATTGCAGGCCGAGCGCCTCGGCCAGGGCAGCAGCCAGGGCCGTCTTGCCGACTCCGGTGGGGCCGGTAAACAAAAAAGAGCCGATCGGCCGCCCCGGGGTTGCGAATCCGAGCCGGGCGCGCTTTACCGCCTTGGCCAGCGCTGCGACCGCCTCCGGTTGGCCGTAGACGCGTTCGGCGAGGCTGCGCTCCAGCCGGCGAAGGGCACTGCGATCATCAACTGCGACCGCGCTGGCCGGCAGACCCGACATCTGGGCGATCGCACCGGCGACGATCTTGCTGGTTACCGGAGCGCTGGCACCGGCCAGTGATCGCGCTGCGCCGATGTCATCGAGCAGGTCTATTGCCTTGTCCGGCAGGCTGCGGTTGCTCAGGTAGCGGCGCGACATGCGCACCGCCGAATCGAGTGCATCTTCCCGGTAGCGGATGCCGTGATGCTTTTCCAGGCGCGGCTGCAGTTCGCGCAAAATCGCCAAAGCCTCCTCATCAGATGGCTCCGGCACTTGAATCTTCTGGAAGCGACGGGCCAGGGCGCTGTCCTTGGCGAAGATGCGGGCGTATTCGGCCGGGGTTGTCGCGCCGATGCAGCGCAGGGTGCCGTTGACCAAGGCCGGCTTGAGGATGCTGGCTGCGTCCAGATTGCCGCCGGAGACCGAGCCGGCTCCGATCAGCGAATGGATCTCGTCGACGAACAGCAGCGAATTGGGGTGGCGGGAGATTTCGCCGACCAACTGCTTCATGCGCGCCTCGAAGTCGCCGCGGTAACGGGTGCCGGCGACCAGCGAACTGACCTGGATTTCGTGAATCTGCAAATCGGCCAGCGCCTCGGGAACCTCACCGACGGCGACCTGGTGGGCGAGCGCGTGCACGATCGCAGTCTTGCCGACGCCGGGGTCGCCGACCAGAATCGGATTGCTCTTGTACTTGCGGCACAGCACCCGGGCCAGCGCCTGCTCGATATCCTGGCGCGGCCGCGGCTTTTCGATCTCGTTGCGCATTACCGCCGCGGTCAGGTTGCGGGTGAGGCCGGCGGCGGCGGTCGTTTCCGCTCCCTCCCCGATCTGGGTTTGGGTTGTGGCAGTTGCGTTGAGGGCTCGGGTGCGCAGCCACACCCCGATCCGTTTGCGGTTGATGCCGCGCCGCACCAGATACTGGGCACCGAATGATTCCGGCTCATTGTATATGGAAGCGATCACGCACAGGCCGGTCACGTCGCAGTTGAGGTTTTTCGCCTCGGCGGCCGCCCTGCGGATTACCCGCTGAAACCCCGGGGTCGGCCGGCTTTCCGCTCCCGGCTGGCTGGCCTTGGGCACCCGCTTGGCGAGAAAGTCCTCCAGATCGTTGCGCAGGCCAACCCGATCCGCTTTCAGCGAGTCGAGCATTATCCCGACATCGGAACTGTCAAGCAGCACCAGCAGCAGATGCTCGGTGGTTACGAATTCAAGGCCTCTTTCGCGGGCATCGCGGAAAGTGAACTGGATGTTTTCCTCGAGTTCGCCAGCGATCATCGGCCTAGCCGTTCTTGTTTTCTGGTTCGATCAGGCAGCGCAGCGGCCAGCCGTGCAGCCGGGCCGACTGGGCTGCCTGTTCAGCCTTGGCCTCGGCGATTTCCCGTACATAGGTGCCGGCAAGAGCGCGGCCAACCCGACCGGCGGCGGCGGTGATTCTGATTGCGCTGGCCGGATCATGACTGAACAACTTGCGCAGGATCGTGCACATGAAACTGGCCGGAGTGCGGCTGTCGCCAACCAGCACCACCCGGTAAAGGCGCGGCAAGGATATGTCTTGCCCGGCGGCGGCCGTTTTATTACTGACAAACGAAGAACTCATTGCTTGAAAAACACGGATTTGCAGACAATTGTATATCAAAACCGGCAAGCCGGCAGCAGACAGAATCAGGAACGCCCATGACCAAGCCCGCAGCGCAATTGCGCCAACTGCCGCTGGTCTCCCCGATCCGGGCCGCAGTTTTCTGGTCGCCGAGACCGCCCGGATCAACCAATGAGGTTAATTTGCCGCTGCCAGTTGATGTCGACACATCTTTGCTGCCCAACTTTGTGTGCACCGCAGCATAGGCGTTGTTGATCGCGCCGGCGCTTCCGGACTCCGCATCGAGGATTAAGACGCAAGCCGGTTGCTGTGGACACCGGCTGGAGAGGCGGCTGTGCTCGCGCAAGCACATGTGCGCCCCGATCGAGATTCTGCGCCTTCACTTTTGGGAAATTGCCTCGCAATTGTTTTGCGCCGCTGTTGGTGTTTGCACTTCTGGCCGGCCGCAATCTCCATATCATTGCACAGCGGCAGGCTAACTGCCTGATTCAATCGGTGGCCGAATACGCCGGTCTGTCACTGCGATCGATGGATAGAATCAGCGACAGTGAATCAGTTTAAAACAGCAACCTGGATCCAGGCGGGCATGTGCTTCTTTCTCGCCGGCTGTGCGACCGGCTTGAGTGCCCTTGGCCTTTTCGGACATTTCAACATCATTTCCGGGTTTGCGCCCGCTGCAACTTGGCCGGCGGCGGCCATCCTGCTGGCGGCGGCCGCCGCCGGATTCGCACTGGTAGCCCGAGTTGCCCGGATTGACAATTGGCGCAATAATGCTCTGCTGGCGGCCGGGGCACTGCTGGGGTGTGCCGCCCTGCTGGGGGTGTACTTCAATGATCTGATCGGAATCCTGCACGCGCAATTGGTTACATCCGGTACAGGTGTAGCCGGCCGGATGGCTGCGTTTGGATTGATGGCTGGATTGCAGATTTTTTTGATTGCTGCTGCGCTGGCGTTTGCGTTCGAGCGGATAATGACTTATTCAGGCGCACAATTTCGGCAGCAAATGGTCGGCATGCTGGTGTTCTGGCTGGCTGCCGGTTTTGTCGTCGGCATTATTGCCGGTTTTGCCGGAAAATTTTATCTCGGTCTGCCGGCGTTGCTCTTGCTGGCTGCTATCTTGCTGGCTACGCTGGCGCTGGTCGGTTGGGCGGCGCATCATCGCTGGCTGTTTGAGGAAGATGATTCTTCTCCACCAACTGGCCCCGATCGGCTGTTGGTGAGCGTTGCGGCTGTTGCGCTGCTGGCCTTTTGTGCCGGCCTTCCCATCTGGCTGCGCATCTTTGTCAATGCATTTGGGCCGCTGCAGATAGTCAGCACTCTTGGTGTGCTTGTTGCATTTGCTATCCTTGCTTTCGGGATCAAGAGCGGCTTTGCAAAGCATAAGGCGGGCGCGCCTTTAGTGGCAAGCCGGGCGCTGCTACTGCTGGGGTTGGCGCTGTTTGCCGGGATGTTCCTGCACGAGCATTTAATCAAGGTTGCGGCAGATAGCCGCGGGATTTCCTGGCACGAGAGGGTCGAGGCGGTGCGGGCGTTTCAGTATCTGACCATGGCGGCCGCCTTTCAGTTTTTGTTCCTGTTTCTGCCCGCGTTTTGTGCCGGAATTGTTTTGGGGAGCGTCTCGCGCCATGTCGCCGGCGAATCCGGCCCTGTGGCCTTTTTGCGTGCGAGCGCACTGACTTTGCTCGCTGGCTGTGGTGGAGTGCTGCTGTTTGTGCTGCTGCTGCCTGTGACTGGAATCAAGACAGTTGTTGCAGTGGCAGCGCTGGCGGCGCTCATTGCGGCGTTTGTGTTCATCAGGCGCAGCGAATTCTCGCGCATAAGATGGGCTGCGCATTTGTCTTTGGTTGCAGTTGTCGCATTCGTAGTGCATGCGCCACCGGATGCCCGAGTGGTGAGCGCCGGCCACTATATCGGCGGCAAGCAAGATGGAATACCGTTGTTCAGTGACAATATCAGGCAGTATTATCATGCCGAAGGGACTTCTGCTAGCGTTAGCGTTCTCGGTGTCGGGGGGTTGCTGGGAATCAACTACAATGGCGTGCCGCTGGGTCTGTTGCGCAATTATCTGCCGAGTCAGCCGGATGAAAACCTCCGGCCGGCAGAGATTGTTGATGCTTTGACGGGACTGCTGCCGATCTCCCGTGCAAAGGATCCGGTGCGGGCAGCGGTGGCCGGCTTCGGTAGCGCTCTGGTGCCGGCGATCTTGCTGGAGCGTTCCAGTTTCGCCCAAGTGCATGTCGTTGAGCCGGAGGTCGAGGCAATCAGATCGGTTTCCCAACTCGGGGCGCAGATCAATCGGGTATTTGAGGATGAGCGCATCCAGATACATGTCGATGTTCCGGCGGTATTTTTCGACAGCCAGCCAGCCGGTTTTGCCAGGATGCGGAGAGCGCTTGCCAGTGACGGCTATCTAATTCAGCGAATTGCGCTCGAGTTCATTGACAATGAGGATACAGCCCGGATCATGACTGCCCTGGCAGAGCATTTCCCCAACTACGAAGTGTTCATGGCTGCCCAATCATTGCTCGTCGTCGCTGGTGGTGGCGAGAAGCCGTCCGCCGATCTGATTGCTGCCGAGGAGGGGCTGAGCGCAGCGGCGGCAAGAATCGGAATTGCTTCGGCGGCGGATCTGGACATTTTCAGGATCGGCGACAACCAGACGTTCGCGCCACTGTTTGCCAGTTATGAATTTGCCGCGCCTGCTGACCGGCAGGCCGTGTTTGCCAGCCGGGCGCCGCTCGGGTTTGCAAAGGGCGTGTATGACTCGTTCATCGTACTGCGCCAGCAGGAGAACTGGATTTTTAACAACGATATTCTGCCCGGAGCCAGATCCATTGTCACGCTGCAAGGAGAGCTTGGGTTGGCCGGCCGGAAGTCGGCGCTGAATGTGCTGGCTGCCGAGGATGCCCAACAACTCATTGAAAGGCTTGACGGTTTTGTTGCCCAGATCAAGCTGGGAAAGCAACTTCGGTTTCCGGACGGCTGTTCGGATCGGCAGACGGTTGCCAAGTTCATAGTCGCGCTTGAGGAGCGGACATCTCTGGCTGAGTCGTTTCTTGATCGTAAGGAAAAGGACCTGCTCTGGAAAAAGATAGCCGAGCATATGGAATGCTACCAGAAAGCGGTTGCGGATGCTGAAACTGCAGCCTTCTTTGCATTCTGGGAAAGTTTTGCCCGGCAAAACTATCCGGATGCCATGCTCAACGGAGTCAATGTCATAGTTGGCCGCAAACTGATCGCAGAGTTTGATCCGGATGTCCGGATCGCCCTCAAGACGATGCTTGCTGCGATTGCCGAGGGGCAATATGATCTTGTGCCGCAATTGCTTGACAGGATTTCCCCTACCTTGGAAAAGCGCTATCAGACGGCAGCGCGCTTGATTTTGGCGCATGCCTTTGCGCGAAAGGAGGAAAAGCAAACCTCTGTCGAACCCTAGGATTACAGGCAAGGCTTTGCCTGTCCTTGAAAATGCCATGAAAATCATCGCTAGGGCGCAAATTATTCTAGACTGGCCGATCGAGTGCCCCCTCGCCTCCGTCCGGGCCGGCATCACCTTTGCGCAGTTGATTCGTTAGAATAGCAGGCGAAATGTTCAAAGCAATACACTTCCTCAAAAGCAGCGTTGGCGCCGGGGTGCTGCTGATGCTGTGCGCACTTGCTGCAGTTATCTGCGCCAATTTCCCGCCGCTGCAGCACCTCTATCACGAGTTCCTGCACTTCAACATAACAGTTGGAGTCGGCGGCCGGGAGCTCTCCGGCGGTCTCCACTTCTGGGTGAGCGACGGGTTGATGGCGATCTTCTTCCTGTTCGTCGCGCTGGAAATCAAGCGGGAACTGATAAGTGGCGAACTGTCGTCAATGCGGCGGGTGATGCTGCCGGCGGCGGCCGCGATCGGCGGGATGATCGCACCGGCGGCAATTTATGTCCTGTTCAATTTTTCCGGCGGCGATGATGTCCTCCACGGCTGGGCGGTGCCAATCGCAACCGACATCGCGTTCTCGCTGTCGGTGCTGGCGCTGCTCGGATCGCGGGTGCCGATTGCGATGAAGGTCTTCCTGACCACAGTTGCGGTCATTGACGATCTGCTGGCGATTCTGATCATCGCCTTTTTCTACGCCGGCAAGTTGCAGCCGTGGTACCTGGTCGCCGCGGCGCTGATCGTGATCGCGATGCTGGTGCTCGGCCGGATCGGGGTGGTCAGGCTGGCGCCGTATCTAATCCTGGGGGCACTGCTGTGGGTTGCGATGAAAAATTCGGGCATACACGCGACGATAGCCGGGGTGCTTACCGCCGCCTGCATTCCGCACAAGCGCAAGCCGGAGAGTATCTCGGAGACGCCGCTGCAAAAACTCGAGCATGCCCTGCACCAGCCGGTTGCGTTGCTGATCATGCCGCTGTTCGCGTTCGTCAACGCCGGTGTCGAGTTCGCCGGCCTCAATCCGTCCGATCTGCTCGCGCCGCTGCCGCTGGGCATCGCGCTTGGGCTGGTGGTTGGCAAGCCGGTCGGAATCTGCGCGGCAGTTGGTTTGGCGTTGCTGTGCGGAGTCGGCAAGTTTCCTCCGGGACTGAACTGGGAGAGGGTTTTCGGGGTGGCACTGCTGTGCGGAATCGGCTTTACGGTTAGCCTGTTCATCGGCAACCTTGCGTTTCAGGATGTGTCCGAGGAAATGGTCAATCTTACCAAGCTCGGGGTACTGAGCGGATCGCTGATCGCCGGAATCGGCGGCTGGCTGTTTTTGCATGCGCGGCTGCGTGGCTAGCAGGATTGGCAAAATCCTGCTCGGCTTGGCCTTGCTACCCGGGGCTGTCGCCGACGATGTCTTGCTTGCAGCCGAATACCGCGAGTACGCCCGGCTCGAAAAACTTATCGAATCCTGGCAAGAGCGTACCGGTCACCAGATCGTCTGGCTGCCGCGCCAGGCCGATCAGGATGTAGCCAAACCCGATTTGTACTATCTGCCGGTGCAGCAGATGCTGGCACTGATCGACTCCGGCAAGATAGCCGCCCATCCCAAGCCGGACGAGGTGCTGGCACCGGCGCCGATGCTGGCGGCGATGTTCAGCCAGGCCGAACCCGAAGATGAAATCCTCTACCGGGCGGTGCCGCAGTCGGTTAATGTTTCCCTGCTGTGGTACCGGCAAGGGCACTTGGCAGCTGCCGGCATTGAACTTGGCGAAGATCTCGACTGGGATGCAGTCGAGAATCTGGCGATAAAACTCAATGATCCGATGGCTGGTGTGCGCGGTTTTTGTCCGCCGGGTGTGCAGATGCACGGCCTGATGGTGCGTGCCATGATTGCCGAAGCCGGTGGCTCCTGGCAGCAGCCACAACCGGAAGCAGCACTGAGCGAAGACTGGGTTTTTGCGCTGGAGCGTTATGCGCGGCTGCTGGCCGCCGCCGCGCCGGCAGATAGCGCCGAGCTGGATCGGGTTGCTGCCGAGCAGTTGTTTGTTGAAGGCAAGTGCGCACTGTTTCTGGGCGGTTTGCAGCCGCCGGAAGCGACGGACAAGATGGCGGCGCTAGCCTTGCCGGGTGCGATCGCGACTGCCTGGCCGCAATTGCGATTGCTGGCGGTTGCCGAAGGTGGTGAGAACATCGATGCAGCCCTGTCATTTATGTGGTACGCGGCGACAGGCCGCAATCCTTCTCCGGACGCGGTGGTGGCCGAAAAGGCGGTGGCGCCGAGTGCGACCGCGCAACGGGCGTTGCGCGCCAGTCTGCTCCAGCCGCCGGCAGCGGTTGGCGGTAGCGTCAGTGTTGAGGAGCTGGATAGTTTGGCCGAAGACGGAATCAGCAAGGCAATTACCGGTCTGCTGCCTGCATCTGAGGCTTTGGCGGCGGCGGTTGCTCCCTGATATTATGCAGTTTTTCAAACTTGATGGTATTGCTCAAGTTTCAGGAAAATGCTTCGGCGGAATCTAAAACATTGTTTTTCCCGTGTGTGATACTGATTATTGCCCTAAAAGCCGGGACGCTTGCAATTAGAATACCGGCATCTCGCCTGGGCAAAACCTAAAAAAGCGTCAATTCAGTGACGATTAGCAGGCATTCACCATCGAGCTAAAAGAGGCGTGCTAGTGTCGGGGGGCCACCCTGGTTTTACCTAGTCTGCCACCTGGTGTAGCGGCGGCAAGTTCGCAACATAATAAAGAGAGGGTTCTTTCTGGAATTGATTTGATAGGATGCCTTGAATCAAATGTTTGACAGGGGAAAAGATGCTCAAATTTTTATATCACAAATTTGTGGCTCGCTACACCGACGCAAGAGGTATGCTGGTACGTATGTGAACACATCAGGGATAACCAGCCAACTTGCTGGTGCTGAAAATATTATGATCGGGACAGTTTGGAATGTCGGTCGGAGACATCGTAGCCAATCCAGCAGGCGTGCTGGACATCCACTGGAAAATACCTGCCCGGCAGTTGCTTTGTTCGCAGGCTGCTTGGGGTTCATGTCTGGCTCCGACAAGGACAAATCACCGATCACGGATCGCGCAGCCCCAGATTTTACAGTCCCTCGAGGCAGCGATTTTGGCATCTCATTTACTTTCGTCTTCAATGCAAAAACCGTCTTTGGGGATGTGCGATTTAGTATATAGAAATCAGGGGTCAGGCAGGAAACTTCCTATGGAACACGATGGCGAAATCAAATAAGTTTATGCGATCATGGCATCGCCTTACTTGTTCATCTACAAATCATACACCCTGACGTTTTTTCGGGCAAACAGGTCATCAAGTGTCCGGTTGCAGTACCGTGCCGTCGCTCATCGGGAATTCGACAATTTGCATGTCAGAAGGCATCGCGGGAATAATATGTGCTCCGTTAACTTGGAAAAACATGTCAGCCAGATTCTGTCCGCCAACAAGTTTTCGCCAATTTTTTGGACGAAAATGAGGAACCCCGAAGACCAGGTTGACTCTTTTTTGCAACAAAAAAGTCGGATTAACCCACAGATAGTGCCCATGCTGGGAATGACCCGGATTTTTGTAGTGGTTGCCGTCTTCGAGGATGCTTGTGTCCAGATAGCCATGCATCTCAACGAAATGCTGGCGAAGATAAAAAGCTGGAGTGCCGCCGGTGCCAGATGCTATCTTGATGTCCGGATGAAAATCCGGCAGTTCCGAGAAAAATTCCGCGAATTCCGCGAAGCGTTGATTGCTCATCGACTGCCATGAACCGCTTACTGTTTCTTCCAGAGGATTAGTAGTCTTGATTGCAAAAGCAAGACCATCCCTAGCATACTTATAGGTCGTGGCATGGACAATTGACGCGCCGATCATGATGACAGTTGATACCACCGCAATATTTCTTTTTCGCCACATGCTCTGCATAATTAAGATAAACAGAAAAGGCGCGGTAACCTTGTGAAACCTGAATTCTTCCACTATGCCGCCGGTACGCAGCATGTAGGCAAATTGCAGAAACACCACTGCAATACAGGCTATCAGAACCGGAAATTTGACGATATCTACTTGTGGCGGGTATAACTTTTTGCGCTTCTTGTGCGACAACCCTTTTCTTTTTCGATATTCTTGTGCCGCCAGGAAAATCGCGACCGGAATGAAGACAAAAAACCCATACTGACGCAGATAGGTCCAGTTGTACAAAAGTCCATCTTTGAAATAAAACCAGAAATCCTTGGGCACCTTGGCACCTATCTTGACATGATAGCCTACAGGCAGAATGTCGCCGTAGTACAGGTACTTGCCCAGCAAGACACCGGCAAAAAGCAGCACCGGCAAGGCGCATGCAACCAGCAGATGGTGCACCTTGCGGGAGTTTCCGTGTCGGCAGGTTAGCCATGCCATCAGACACCACAAAACCGAGAACGGCAGCATTGCGTCCAAACGGGTAAGAGGCAGCATAAACAGCGATAACCCTGCCGCCAAGGCACTTTTGCCGCCAGGATTTTCCGCATAGCGGATTGCAAAGTATACCGTAGCCAAAGCCGCAATGCAGGTTAGATAGATCATGTAGCCTACTTGTCCCAGAACGAAGAAAGTCCAGTGGGTCGCGATCAGGATCATCGCCAGCAGAGCCGAAAATCGATCAGTTAGCCTGCCGACAATCAGATAGACCAATACAGCCGCCGCGCAGCCAAAAAATCCGTTTGCAAGCTTGACAAACAAAGCCGGGTCGATCGATAAGAAATAGGGCGTGGAAAGCAGCAGGTTCCACAGAAAATCGCTGGAGTTGTAATAGTACTCGCCGGGGTTGTAAACAAGTCCGTAGCCTGCCGCAAAATTCTCGGCAATGCGCATGTAGATGAAAGTGTCTTCCATAAACCAACTGTTGGCCAAGAAAACCTTGACCACAAAATAGGTCGCGACCAGAACCACTGCGCCGGCAGTAACTGGATCAATTCTGGCTATTGCTGGGGGCATCTGAATGTAATACAGAGGTGGGGTGGCGAGTAAGATGGAAGTTTAGATTGGGGCGTGTGGGGCGTGTATAGAATTTTGTGTGTAGCGTATCGGTCCTGAATGTTGAATTCGTCTCCGAACTGA
>JAPORI010000251.1 GCA_026710225.1 Betaproteobacteria bacterium | reverse complement strand
CCTTTGCCGCCTATCTGCTGGCCTGGGAGCGGATGCCGGTACGCACCCACATTTCGGCAGTTTTTGATTTGGCAATCAACTGCGTTGATGACATCGGCACCGACGGCACCGACGACGACACCGGCCTGGGTAGGCTGGACATCGGCTGCCTGGCCTATCAGGTAACCCAGGCCACCGAGTGTGAGGCCGGTCATACCCTGACTAGCACCGGCACCTGTGAGCCGGTAGTCTGTCCGGTGCAAACGGTTCTGAAAACCGGCCCGGCTCGCTGCGAACGCTCCTACGAAAGTGAACTGCGCACCCATCAGTATGCAGCCAGCCGCGAGAGTCCTGTTGAGAAGGCGTTCAGGATTGCCCAGCCGGTGGTTGATCGGTCAAATCGCAGTGCGCAAGCCTACCTGCTGCATTCGGGCACAACTGCGCAAGGGGAGGAAATAGCCGACCTGCTTGCCGGCATGGGTATTGGCAGCAGCCAGTACACTCATCTGAGCATGGGTGCGGCCCCTTCCGCGCAGCAGATAACCGATCGCTACCTGCAACTTACCAGTTCTGATTTGGTCGCTTTTTCCCATGCCGCCGCCCCCTTGGTTACCGATGACTATCTGGTTGGCGACGGCATATTCACTTACCAGTTCAGAAAAGGGGCATTTGCGCTGATCGACACCGGCAGCGGCGGCAGTCAGGATTCGCTGGCCGGCCTGGCCACGCATTATCAGGAGGGGATGAAAGCGGCTGCAGAAACCGGCCGGGTACATTTCTACTACGGCCTGAATTCCGCCCTTTCCGGCCGGCACGCAAGTGCGAACGGCTGCCAGCATCTGGGCGAATACTGCATCGGCGCTCCATACAGTTTCAGCGTCGAATTGCGCGGCGGCACCACCAAGACATTGGCTGGCGAATCTTCAACCTTTGCCTTTGCCGCCTATCTGAACGCATGGGAGCGAATGGCGGAAAACACCCATATTTCGGCGGTGTTCGATCTGGCACTCAGTTGTGTCCAGGATATCGGAACAACCGGGGTTGATGACGATACCGGACTGGGGCGGCTGGATATCGGCTGTCTGGCATACCGGACTGCCGATGTTCCCGTCTGCAGCGCAACCGCCATGCTGGTGAGCCGCACCGAGTGCGGCAGGCCATACGATAGTTACTGGGACAGCATGCGGGGACACGTATACAACCCCCGCGATCCGCTGGAAAGTCCGCTGCAACTGGCGTTCAAGAATGACGGAATCAAGGATCGGACAGTTGACCGCAGTTCGGATGCGTATATCATGGACGGAGGGTTTCATTGGCAGTACATCAAAAGCGAATTGGACGGCATCGGCCTTGCTGTCGGCACCAACTACAGCTTGATGCCGATTGAGTCTTTTGCCTTTTCCTTTTTCACGCCCGATATAGTACGTTCCTACGAATCCTTGTCTTCTTCCGATTACATTAACGCTTCATTTGCAACCGATGATACTCCCTGGGTTACAAATGGACCATATATTCTCAATGCCACTGGCAATTCAGGAAATGTAGGATGGTTCAATCCGGCAAGAGAGGATCTGCCCGTTGGATTGAACAAGGTTCATTTTGTATACGGGCTGCACCCTACCACTCTTACGATCAGAGATGACGAATCGAACGGCTGCGCCGGCATCGAAAGATTTTGCTTTGGTGCCCCATATATGTTCCATACAGTTGGCGATCTGGGCTACTTGCGCATCTCCGGAACCTCGTTCTCATCGCCGTTCGCCTTTGCCGCCTATCTCATGGCCTGGGAGCGAATGGCGGCCAACACCCACATTTCGGCGGTATTTGACATGGCGCTGGGCTGCATCGAGGATATCGGGGCGCCCGGCCCTGATGCCGACACCGGACTGGGACGGCTCGATATCGGCTGCATGGCCTATTCCTCCGCCCATGCGCCCTCCTGTCATCCGGGCTATGTTCTGACCAGCGTGCGAATTGCCAACTGTGAAAGATTCAGTTATTGGGAGGATCTGCAGGCTCCACTGTCAATTGCACCGGGATCGGAAACAAGCATTATCGGGGAAAGCCTGCTGGTCAGAGCCTTCAAGGATGTTGGACTGCAGACGCGAACAACCGATCGCAGCGCAAACACGCATGCGGTGGTGGACACCACCACGACAACCCTGGCCTTCACCGACTTGCAAATGCTTGGCATAATGGGCGTAACTGCAACCGTCAACTACAGTTACATCCCCACCACCGCTAATATAGTCAGCCAATACAAAAACCTGGCGGCAACCGATCTTTTTGCCTTGCTGAGCAAGCCGGCCACAGAATTCTTCACCGAAGACGAGAGTCAGGCGGCGGGAGTGGAAGCAGGTTCGATAACCAGTGGTGCATGGATATTATCGTGGCTAAGACAGCAACAGCGCGGCAACATCAATCCGCTGGCTTTACTGCCATTGGCTCGGGACAATGGAGTCAGACAGGCAGCTGCAACCGGCAAGGTCAATTTCCTCTACGGCCTCAATGATCGACTGGATGGCCGCAGCAGTGGTTCGGACGGCTGCATGCACATTGCCGCCTACTGCATCGGCGTGCCGTCTTCATATCTTGTAAGAGTAACCACGCAAAGGACATACTTGTCCGGAGATGTGGCTACGGTAACATTGAATCAGACTTATTCTGGCAATCAGGCCGGGGCGCTGATAGGCTTTGCCTCTCACCTGCTGACCTGGGAGCGGCTGCCGCAGACATCGACAGTGTCGGATCTGTTTACCGTCGTGCGCGGCTGCGTCGAGGACAT
>JAPORI010000050.1 GCA_026710225.1 Betaproteobacteria bacterium | reverse complement strand
GATGCGGCTGCTTTCCCGGACACCAGCCCGCGAATGCTACGGCGCCGCCATCCCTGCGAAGCGTCGATATACGATGCCTCCACCTCATCGACGTCTGGCCGGGCGCCGTAAGATACCCCCAGGCTGCCGGCGACAATATTGTCAGCCGAAAATGCGGCGACAGGCGGTTGGAGTGGTGCGTCCCACACCACCCCCAGCTTGCCGCTCTGCC
The DNA here is from genome assembly GCA_026710225.1 of Betaproteobacteria bacterium. GTDB lineage: Bacteria > Pseudomonadota > Gammaproteobacteria > Tethybacterales > Tethybacteraceae > JAPORI01. The sequence continues at coordinate 2,559 of JAPORI010000050.1, read as the reverse complement.
AGCTGATGAGCGCCCGGCCGCAGCGGGCGATCGCCTGGGCAACTGCGCCTGTGGACATGGGACGGTCAATAACCATGTTCGACTCGAGTTTCTGCAAGGTGCAAAACGCGTGCCATTCCTGAATGCTGTCCCAATCGATCTCGCGGTTTTTCAGGCCCATTCCCCAAGCCGCATCGCCGAGCGCAAATGCTGCCAGCCAGTCCGCCGGATTACTGGTCGCGACATCAGCTTTCCACGACTTGCTGGCAGCGCTCCATCCGCGACAGCGCGCCTGCACGATGCAGTTGAAATCATCAACTGTTCCCGAAAGTTGCTCACTTGCCCGCAGGCGGACGGCCATCCTGTTCTGCTTATCGTGAATTCCCACCCCGGAGCGATAGGCATTGACTCGCCAGGACAGGTCTGCCTGATCGCGATCGGATGTCCTTGAAACAGACACGCGTCGCATCCTGATCTCGTAGCAGGCGATTTCAGGCATCGCAAAAATCAGCCCGAGACGCAACGCATCCAGGCTGTCGTGCGAAACAGTGAAGTTGGAGCCAGAGGTACCCCGCAGTTGACCGCGGGAGGAAAGCGGCGCCAAGGGCGAGAAAGAACTTTGCCCAACCTTGCGGTACTCAAGTCCTAGGGTGACGGTATTTCGGCGCGCATTGCCGCTGCCATCAAACGACACGAGTCGGCCGATGATGTCGATGCCTATCTGGTGCACATCACAACCTGTGGACAACAGCGTCCATTCGCTCCCATTTTCCGACAATAGCAGGTTTGGGTGCGTCTGGACATTGGGGTGTATCTGTGTGCCACGAGATTTCATGAAAATTTTCATAGACGTCGGCGGCTGCCTGTTGCCGAACACATAGTACGACGCTATTATAGAGAAGTGCATACTAGTGAGGCTTGTCCCGTCGGCCGCATTTATCTTTTCTATAATATCGGTGACAGTAAACCTGGTCTTTTGCTTCAAAACTGAACCGGTGGCATTCCCGGTGGTTGTAGTTCTAAATTTCGCCGGAAACAGGGTAGCCAAGTCGCGATTGTTCACACTGATGCTCACTCCGGCTTCAGATTCAATGTAGCCTTCGTCGACAGCCCCCCCGGTAGAGTATGGCGTGAAGCGCACATAGTACCTATTTCTTCGATTATCGCGGGTGCCGAAACTTTGAGAATAGCCGCCGGGCACATCTACTGAAGCAGATTCGGTAAACCCCAAACTCGGCAGGCCGGTCGCAGCCAGCGACGAGCGGCCGCCCAAGACAAGAGCGCCAGCGTCGTGGAAGTTTGCAAGACTGGTTTCGCCTATCTTGGGCTGCGAAATGTCTAATTTCCCGTATCCGAAGTTGAATATCATGTTCAGATACTCTCTCCCTCTGCTGTCGAACTCCGTGTAAGGCAAGCTGCCAAAGTCGGGGGAAACCCGGTGCTTGCCGATTATCAAGGGCAGCGGCCCGTGCGGCCGTGGGGTGTTCCGCGCTCCGGCAAGAGAGTAGGTCGGAGATGCAGCCTGTCCCTCGGCGGCAGTAAGTGCTGGTGTCTCAGGCGGAAACAATGCATTGATAGCCAACTGTCCGGCCGCCAATATTCCGTATTTTGTAGCAGCAATGGCAGCGCCGGTTACTCCTTGGAATCCCAGCTGAGAAACAGCCAAATTGACAGCCCATGTTTGCGCAAAGGCTATCAGCGCAATCGATGCAATCACGGCTATCGGATTGGAGTCGCCACCACCGCCCTGCATCACCGCCCGGGCGGTCACAATGTCGCCAGGCATTAGAATACGGCCAGCCTGATTCCTGAAATTGACCCGCTGGCCGTTTATCTCCACAGCCAGCAAATCAGTATTAACAATCCCTGCCTCAGTTAGCGCCTCGGCCAGCGTCCTGCCAGCGGCAATCGGCCGGGTGTTGCGTCCCTCAAGCGTCAGCGGATGAGGACAGTATGTAAGATTTCCAGTTTTAGACATAATCAGTTGCGCGGACGGTAGTAGCCAACCAGACGGCAGCCGTAGGTGGCCAGATCGCGCTCTCGCTGCAAAAGCACCTGACCAGCGCTACGAACGGCGTGTAGAACGTAACGAGTTCCTTCAATGATCGCCAGCACCCCGCAGTGACTACAGCGGCCGCCGGCAAGCATAAGCACCAAGTCTCCCTCCACAGGATCAGCAATTTTGAAGGCAAGCTCATCACGCAGGCTGTCAAGCTGGCGCACTTGGCAGTTTACCGCCACCGCCTTTCCAGGAAGTTGCATAACTACGCCGAACTGCTCGCGCAATACTTCCTGGACCAGTGATCCGCAGTCGTACTGGCCGGGCACATATTTCCGGCCAACATAGCGCTCCGCCCAGTGACTCATTTGCTTGACGGCGGAGCGAAGCTGCGGTCGCCGAACCACCAGGAAATCGCTGTGCAGCTTGTGAAGATGATCTGCTCGGCATAACGCAGCAGTTCCGGCTTGTCAACCGGGCCTAACTCGAAGATTATCGCGCCGGACAGGCCAAGCAACAGCAGGGTGAGAAACGGCCGGAACAGCGACTTGATGTTGGCCACCCAGGTGCTAATCCGGCTG